>CBDVBU010000225.1:0-6417 GCA_965372295.1 uncultured Phycisphaerae bacterium | reverse complement strand
CGGAAGGCTACCATTTAATCACGCCGGCAAAAAATTCAAGAGTGACGATTGACGTTCGAAACGCGGAAAATTACACCTGTGTTATCGATGCCGATTACGTCATCGTTCGGGGAGTTGAATTCTGTAACGCCGCGGTTCACGGCCTCGTAATCAAATCGAAACGCCATGACAATGTAGTCGAAGACTGCCGTTTTACGTTCTGGGGCAGGATAGGCGGGCCAAGGACGTATGGGAATCAGGGCGGTACAGACAGCGCGATTTACGCCGGGCGCGGTTCGGGCAACCTGACCATCCAGCGTAATCTGATTGAGAATCCGCGGGGAGCATCGAACGATTGGGACACAGGCCACCCGGCAGGGCCTCAGGCGATTACCCTTATCAATTCGAGTGGCGGAAACGTCATTCGCTATAACGAGATTCGATCAACCGAAGACCACGGTTATAACGACGCCATCGGCGGTGGGTCCAATTTCAGCTTCGAAGGAAGCCCCAATCGCGACTCGGACATCTACGGCAACATTATCGCAAACGTTTGGGATGATGCGATCGAAAGCGAAGGGGCGAATATGAACGTTCGGATATGGAACAACTATATCGAGAAAACATTCCAGCATATTGCCACCGCATGCACGTCGAAAGGGCCTCTGTATATCTTCCGTAATGTTTTCGGAGAAAGCCGCCGGACGCATCGCGATCCGCTTGGCGGGAGCATGATAAAAGTGGGCGAGCGGGACGAGTTTGGGGGCGGAAGAAAGTTCGTCTTTCACAACACGGCGATTCAACCCAAAGGCGCATTTCATGTATTCAGTGGCCATGTCAATCCGAACACGGTGACGCGTAATAATATTTTTGACTGCCCGGGCCGGCTGGCTTCTTCGCGAGAAGTCGAGACGCCCTGCGATTTCGATTACGACCTTTTTACCGGTATGGATCGAGGCATCGCACAAGAACGGCATGGAATCCGAGGCAATCCGGCATTTGTCAAATCGTACGCCCTGGAGTTTTATCCTTCGTCGACGACTACAAGAATCAAATGGGGCAAAGTCCCCATCCGGCAGGGTGGCAGGGCCGTTAACTTAACCGACCCGGTGACTACTGTTCCGAATCCCATTGTCGATTCGGGAGTGAGAATCGCGAACTTCAATGACGATTACGCCGGAAAATCGCCCGACCTGGGGGCCTTCGAACTGGGCCGGCCGCCAATACGTTTCGGACGAAGGGCGGTAGGTGACATCTGGGCACCCTGGGAGCTTTACTGAGATTAGCCGGTCTAAAGATGCTTAGGTTAACTTTTCTTCTGCAGCCACCGGTCGATTGCTGCTGCGGCCTGGCGGCCACTATTAATCGCACTTACAACCAATGAAGCACCAGAAGCTGAGTCACCGGCGGCAAATACCCACGGTTCGCTTGTCTGGCAATCGTTCACTACTATATTACCCTTTTCATCCAACTGTAAACCTATGTTTTTAATTAGCCCCTCATGGACAACGTGCAGAAATCCCATTGCCAGGATTACGAGGTCGGCTTTAATAGAAAAGTCGGTATCCGGCACCTCCTTTATTTTCCAGTCGCCTGACTTTTTAATCCATTCAACCTCACAGCAGTGCATGTGTCCCAGCCGGGTTTCATAGCCTGAAAATTTCTTAGTCTTCACACCCCATCGTCGCTCGCAACCCTCTTCATGTGATGAAGATGTCCGCATAATTCTCGGCCACACTGGCCAGGGTGTGTCCGGTGGCCGGGTCTCCGGTGGCTTAGGCAAAATTTCCAATTGATATATCTTTTTGGCCCCCTGGCGACGGGCGGTTCCAACACAATCGCTGCCTGTATCACCACCACCTATAACAATTACTACCTTATCTTTGGCCATGACAGGCTTGCGTTCACCGGATGGTTCAGAGGTGTTGATCTTGTTCTGGGCCGTCAAATAATCCATTGCGAACAAGATGTTGTCATATCCTCTGCCGGGTATGTTAAGGTCTCGGGGTAGACCCGCCCCCATTGCCAGGCAGGCGCAATCAAACATCTTTCGCAGATAGCGAGCGGAAATATCCTCTCCCACATCCACGCCCGTCTGAAACTCTACGCCCTCAGCTCTCAACTGATCTAACCTGCGGTCGATAATATGTTTTTCAAGCTTAAAGTCAGGGATGCCGTAACGCAACAGTCCCCCGGCTTGCTCTTCTTTATCAAAAACGACCACATCGTGTCCGGCTCGCGTTAGCTGCTGGGCCGCAGCCAAACCCGCTGGTCCGGAGCCTATCACGGCGACTTTCTTGCCTGTTTTCTGTGTGGCCGGAAGCGGTTTGATCCATCCTTTTTCAAATCCGCGTTCAACAATCTGAAACTCAATATGTCTGATCAGCACAGGTTCATCGTTAACCGAAAGGGTACAGGCGGCTTCGCACGGAGCAGGACAAATACGGCCGGTAATTTCCGGAAAATTGTTGGTCGAATGAAGATAGTCACAAGCCTGTTTCCAGCGGTTCTTATAAACCAGTTCATTCATGTCGGGTATGCAATTATTCAAGGGACAACCTACGCCATGGCAAAACGGTATTCCGCAATCCATGCACCTGGCTGCCTGCTGGTGAATTTGGTCTGGCGTTAGCGGCAGGTCCATCTCCGAAAAATCCCGGACTCGGTCGGTGATAGGACGGTGTCCCACGTCCTGACGAGTGTATTTTATAAAACCTTTCACTTCGCCCATTGAAACACCTCCTCAGTCGCAGGAGTTGTCTCGGTGCCGCGTTGTTCGGCTGCCCGCATTCTCTCAAGGGCCTTGCGGTAATCTATCGGAATGACTTTTACAAACTTGCCCACCATGTCGGGCCATGCATCCAGAATGTGCTGAGCACGCCTGCTTTGTGTCCACTTAAGATGGCGCTCGATTAAGCTGTGCAGCATTTCTTTGTCGTCTTGCCGCCAGACGTTTTCCAGCTCGACCAAGTCAAGATTGCAGAGCGTATCGAAAAGTTGCATCTCGTCGAGAACATAGGCAATGCCGCCGCTCATGCCGGCGGCGAAGTTGCAGCCGGTCTGGCCCAGTACGGCAACTACTCCGCCTGTCATATACTCGCACCCATGGTCACCAATGCCTTCGACTACCGCCGTGGCTCCGCTGTTACGCACGGCAAACCGCTCGCCGGCGACGCCGTTGACAAACACTTCGCCGGAGGTGGCTCCGTAAAGCAGTGTGTTGCCGGCGATAATATTCTCGTGGGCCGAAAAAGGGGAATTCTCAGGCGTCTGCACTACGATTCGGCCGCCGGAAAGGCCTTTGCCCAGATAATCGTTGCTCTCGCCGATGAGTCTCAGTGTAACGCCTGGCGCCAGGAACGCACCGAAGCTTTGCCCTGCCGAGCCGCGAAAGAGGATTTCGAGCGTACCATCAGGTAAACCCTCAGCCCCATGTTTATGTACTATATGATTGCTTAGAATCGCTCCCGCCGTGCGGTTCGTGTTGCGAATTGCCATTTCGATGACAGTCTTCTCTTGATTTTCGATGGCCGGCCTGGCTTTTTCCAGAATCTGCCAGTCAAGATTGTCGTCGATTTTAGACTGTTGGGAACAAGTTTGGCGTGTTGCCTGGCCGTTGCTGATTTTCGCCTGGTGGAAGATGCGTGAGAAATCCAGGCCTTTCGCTTTCCAGTGATCAATGGCCGTGCATACCGAGAGCTTATCGACTCTGCCCACCATGTCCTCGAATTTGCGAAAGCCTAATTCGGACATAATCTGCCGTACTTCCTCGGCAACAAAGTGCATGAATCGCTCGATATACTCGGGCCTGCCTGCGAATCGCTCTCGAAGTTCGGGGTCCTGTGTTCCAATCCCAAACGGGCAAGCGCCCTGGTGACACTTGCGTAACAGTGTACACCCAAGCGTTACGAGAGCTGCCGTCCCAAACCCGAACTGCTCAGCCCCCAATAGTGCCGCTACTACTACGTCCCTGCCTGTTTTCATCTGACCGTCAGCTTGAATTCTTATTCGGTCACGCAAGCCGTTCATCAAAAGCACCTGCTGGGTTTCCGCCAAACCCAACTCCCACGGACAGCCCGTATGTTTGATCGAAGAAAGGGGACTGGCGCCGGTTCCCCCATCGTGTCCGCTGATAAGAACCTCATCGGCATTACCCTTGGCAACGCCGGCGGCAATAGTCCCGACGCCAACTTCGGCAACGAGTTTGACCGACACTTTCACTCCCGGATTGCTGCACTTGAGATCGTAGATGAGCTGTGCCAAATCCTCAATCGAATATATGTCGTGATGCGGTGGCGGCGATATGAGCGTAACTCCGGGTGTAGAGTACCGCATCGCCGCGATTTCTTCGGTCACTTTATGTCCCGGCAACTGGCCGCCCTCGCCCGGCTTGGCCCCCTGGGCCATCTTGATTTGAAGCTCCTTCGCGTGAGCAAGATAGTTGATAGTGACACCGAACCTGGCGCTGGCCACCTGCTTGATGGCGGAGTTCTTCGAGTCGCCGTTGCGATCAACCGTATAGCGTGAAGGATCCTCACCGCCTTCACCGGTATTGCTCATGCCACCCAGGCGGTTCATCGCAATAGCCATGCATTCGTGTGCTTCTTTGCTGATCGAGCCATGACTCATTGCACCGGTGCAGAATCTCTTGATTATTTCGCCGGCCGGTTCCACTTCTTCGATGTCTATCGCCTCGCTGTCGGTGAAGTCAAATAGTCCGCGCAGCGTGCACAGTTTTCGCGATTGGTCGTTCACCGCTTTGGCATAATCGGCGTATGCCGTCGCATCATCGTTCGTTACTGCGTGCTGTAACCGCGACACGGTAGTTGGGTTCCACAGATGCTCTTCGCCGGTGTGCCTGTAATGATATTCGCCGCCAAAGTCCAGTTCGAGAGATCCGTTAGGGCGTTCTCCGAATGCCGATTCATGCCGGGCAAGGGCTTCCTGTGCTATCTCTTGGAGTCCTATCCCGCCGATCCGGGAACTCGTGCCTGTGAAATATTCATCAACAAAAGAACTGCCCAATCCAATAGCCTCGAACAACTGAGCACCGTGGTAGCTGCGAAGTGTCGAGATACCCATCTTGCTCATCGTTTTCAAAATGCCCTTCTTTATCGCGGCGATATAATTGTCTGCTATCTGGATCGGCTCCATCTTTGCAGGCAACTCGTCCTGACGGTGCAACTCGTTGAGCGATTCAAATGCCAGATATGGATTGATTGCGTTGGCGCCATAGCCGCACAGGAGGCAGAAGTGCATGACTTCTCTCGGCTCGCCGCTCTCAACGATTAAGCCGACTTGGTCGCGGAGTTCCCGGTTAAGAAGACCACGGTGTACGGCTGCGGTTGCCAGCAGCGACGGGATAGGCACTTTTGTCTCGGAACTGTCACGGTCACTGATAACGATCAGGCAGGCGCCGTCTTTGACGGCTTTCTCTGCGGCATCGGCCAGCGAATCCAGACCGCGGCGAAGACCATCGCCGGTATCAGCCCCGTCCGGCACGAAAACCGCCGAAATGGTGGCAACCTTGAAGTCGTCCCGACTGACCGTCCGCAACCGCTCAATATCTTCATTGGTCAGAACAGGATGCGGCAGTTTGAGCTGTCTGCAATGCCGGGCGGTCTCTTGGAGGATGTTTAGCCTTTTACCAGTGAACATCATAAGGCTCATTACCAGCCCTTCACGAAGCGGATCAATCGGTGGATTTGTCACCTGTGCAAAGAGCTGCTTGAAATAATTGAACAACAGTTTCGGTTTATCAGACAGCACTGCCAGCGGCGTATCGTTGCCCATTGATCCGACCGGTTCCTGGCCGTTGACCGCCATTGGAGTCAAGACCATTCTGAGTTCTTCACTTGTATAACCGAATGCCCGCATTCTTTGCGCGATAGTCTCAGGCACACTGCGTACAAGTTTGGGGGCGTCAAACAGACCACGAAGCTCAATTCTGTTCTCCTCCAGCCATCTGCGGTAGGGCTTTCGCCGGGCGACCTTGCTCTTTATCTCATTGTCGGAGATTTCCCGCCCCTCGACTGTATCGACGAGAAACATGTGTCCGGGACGCAAACGCCCTTTCTTTCGTATCTTTTCAGGCGGAAATTCCACAACGCCAGCCTCGCTGGCAACGATTGCCAGACCATCGGTTGTAACTAAGTAACGGCACGGCCTTAAACCATTACGGTCCAGAGTCCCGCCAATGATGCGTCCATCGGTAAATACCATTGCAGCAGGCCCATCCCACGGCTCCATTATAGATGCGTGATATTCGTAAAACGCGCGCTTTGCCGTGCTGATATGATACTTGGGCCCAAAGGCTTCGGGTATCATCATCATCATCGAATGCGGCATGTTTCGCCCGGCGCGAACAAGAAGCTCAAGCATATTGTCAAAACACGCTGAATCGCTTGCTTCAGGTGATAAAACCGGCAACAAGTCACT
>CBDVBU010000224.1:0-6431 GCA_965372295.1 uncultured Phycisphaerae bacterium | reverse complement strand
CACTACAATCCGAAGCGTCGCCCACCGCAAGAAATCTGCGTTACGCCTTGGAAGGACCTGCTGAATATTGCAAATAGATTTGAAGCAAACGAGACAGGTTTTAGCTGGCACGAGAATTTCGATGATACCATAGCAATCGGTTATGCAGAGCATGAGAAAAATGACTATCGATGGGAAGGCGTATTCTGGCTCTGGGAGCGCCGATTCATGGAAAATACAGGCGGCCCGTGTCAGAAGTGGAACGTTCGCCGGGAATGGAGTAGTAAGGCCACGGCCAAACGCAGCCTTTACTACAGTGAGGTGGACAAGCGGATTCATTTGTTTGGTGCTGAGGAAGGTTGGTTACAGATAGGGCATTTTGGGGGATTAGATATGGTCGGTGAGATCCGCATGTTTGACACCGACGGCAATGGTTATTTTGACCGATGGGAAGTCTATCTCGGCGATGATCCGATTCCGGCCCGCATAAGCGCTGTTCGCGACGAAAGAGCCGTCCGGCTTGATTTCGACCTTGATTCTCTTACAAGACGCTACACTGAGGAAATACTGCCAAAGGCAATAGCGGCAAATCAAAAGCTCATCGCCGCCATGAGAAGTATGGAGGAATTTGAAATCCCCGAAGGCTTGCAGGATGCGATGGAGACCGGATCGGATAACTTCCGTCGGTATGCAATGGATGTAGCGAGGGAACTGCAATACCAAACATTCCGGAAGAAAATGACCGAGCAGGCTCATCAGATTCTGCGATCGCAAGAAACCAACGATCTGCGGCATATTAGAGAAGCGGAGATCCAGAGGACGAAGAACTCACATACAGCCTGGATGCTGCTTAGAAAGCTGGCTGAATTGGATAACGTGTATGGGCAGGGCAAGTTTGAAGAAGCCTACAGGCTTATCAGTGACATAGCGAAGCTTTGTGGATCACTTGAGTAAGATAAAAGGTGGCTCAGTTATTCAAGAATCCTTGCAGCTCGCAGTCGATGCCCGGTAGCGAAGTATATGTTTTCGCCCAATATTGGCCCTGCTACACTGAATCCTCTCTCGTCACTGGCTATCACTTTTACAGCAAGTGAATCAGGATCGAGCTGGTAAATGCATGATCGCGTAAAACCGTAAATTTTACCATCAGGCCCATTCTGCAAACCCAAATCAAGCGGGTCCCCTTCCGGGACAGCGATCTGGGCTACGAACTCAAAGGAGTTGGGATCAAAGACGAAGAGCTCCGGCTTACTCCCTTTTCCTCTCGCCGTACCGTATAGCCTCCCGTCCGGTCCGACCAGAAGGGCATTGAACGCCGCCACCTTGCGGTCCAGCGTGCCGGTCCAGACCCTCTTCTCAGCGTTATAGTCCCACAGGAACAGGATCGCCTGGTCTACCTTCGGTTGCGTTCCCGAGCCCCCTGCGATGCTCGTTCCTACGGCAATCAACTTCTGATCCTCCAGATTGGCAAGGGTATAGCAGCTTCCATCCCCAAAAATGCGATAGTACGCTTTCTTCTCGCCGGTTTCAGGATCGTAATATGAAAGCGGTCCGCCCCACATTCCATAGTCTGGAAGCGAGGTGACCCAAATTCGACCCAATGGGCCCGCCAGCGTGGACCGTGGACGATATGAAATCTCATCAATGCGTCCCAAATCGCGGGGATTATTTCCGACTTTGTCTCCAAAGTAATATGGTTTGCCAGGATCATATACAGAAATTCGAGCGCCCGGGTATGCTGAAATGTAGATTTTGCCCTGATAATTCGCCATTGAATACGCTTCGCCCGCGGAGACTGAGCATCTACCCAAATCAACAAGCTCTCCGTTCTTAGGATTAAAGCGAAACAAATGGAGTGGAAGATAACTCGAACCATAGATACAACTGTCGGGACCAGCGTGTATGTAAAAAATGTCGCTCCCGCTGGACTCGTACTCAAGTTCGTACGTACTAACTTTTCCATCGGGTCGAGATATTGTGAGTTTGCGGTAAACTTGCTCGGTTGAATCCACAAAGGCGAAAGTGCTTCCATCTGAGAGCGTCGGGCTGGGTTTAGACCTCGGCACCACCTCCACTGGAATTGCCTTCATACCCTCTATACGGAAATTGCCTTCAGTGGACGTGATATAAAGCCATCCATCTTTACCCTCTACCAGATCGAGATTTCCCTTCCCTTTTGATATGACCGGCCCTACACTTTCTTTCTTAGCGGTCTCGGGATCGAACACAACTACATGAGGCCGGGTCATGCGAATCAGGCAAGCCACCTTTCCATCTCTGTTCACAAGGGGATAGTTATACATATCGACCTTGTCCATTCGGCCGTAACGGGTGAACTTGCCCTCATGAGAGTCGTAACAAGTCAAGTCGGCAGTTCCATAGCTGCCGATCCAAACTCGGCCCTTCTCATCCTCGTCCAGGCGACAAGGAAACGTAGCCTTTCCGGGATGGACTGCACCAAGATCTTCAAGGATTTCTCGGCCAGGATCGAAGCAGAGCAGATGCCCAGAATATGCGGCGCCAATATAGAGTTTGCCGCTGCGACTGAGTAGAGTAGCAGTTGGAAAGTTCGAACGTGGAACGTCAGCAACAAATTGCTGGCATTCACCTGTTTCCGGATCTATCTGCAAAACAAATAGATTGTTGGCTGTTTGGCCCATCGTTGCATAAAGGCAAGGCAAATCCTCACGGTTGCGGCCTGGGTGCAGACGCACCCAATTAACGGACCGAACAGGGACACCGATGTCACTTATAGTTGCAGTATGTGATTCTTTGATAGAATCACCATTCGTTCCATACGTTATCACGCATCCCAGAGTAATTGTGATTATGATTCTGACTAAAGTAACTTTTTTGTGTCCGGTATACATTTCTTTGCCCCAACAATATTTCTGCAAACGAAAGCTTAATCAAAGATATAGCATATCATATCGCAAAAGTCTTTCTCAAGATGTAAAAGACTCGTTTTAAGATGGAAATATGTTGTGGAAATATATGTTAGACCATCAGTGGCTAATCTTCAAATCAACCTTAGCCAATTCCTATATATTTACCTCCCTATGAAACTGGAGTCTCTTAACGTCTTTCAGCAAACGTCACCCGGAAATCAACCGATATCGTCATCAATCACGCCATAGATTTCTTACAATCGTTGAAGAGACAATCTGGAGGGAGTATAATAGAACTTGTCTTATCGTTGTTGAATCATTAAATCCGGAAAAGATAAAAAACACCATGGTAACAATTTACTCTTGGAAACGATAAATGAAAACTATTCTTCCAACAAGCGTGCTTACAAATCCCTTAAGGTTAGGCCGGCAGTTGTGCATTTCTCTGCTAATGAAATGTTTAGGATGGTTATTGTTGTTAGCGCTGGGTGCGCTTTGGAACTATACCGATGAACCTGCGTATGCGCAAACAAGCATTTTCTTTCCGCCTGAACTTATTAACAGGGCCCAAGTCAACACTCAAGAATACACCTGGTGTACCGAGGCTATGAAGGATATTGTTGCCCGAGCCAAGCCATGGATTGAGCTATCAGACGATGAGCTTTGGAGCTTGATGTTTTCCCATACACTCGAACGCGCCTGGATGGTCTGGTCAGATGGTCATTGCCCTGCCTGTAAGAAAGACGTGGTCATGTACAACTGGAGAATCAATGCCTGGAAACATCCCTGGAAGCTTCAGTGTCCTAATTGTGGGCAGCTTTTCCCAAAAAATGACTTCCATAAATTCTACCTATCCGGCCTCGACGAGCACGGCATCTTTCAGCACAACTTGGCTGACCGCAGTTTGCTTTATAATACCGAACACCCTGACCCGGCTGATCCCTTACACAAGTTCGGCGTTGATGGTGGCAAGGGCTACTCTGATGGGAAACACACCTGGCACTTCATTGCCACGTACCTGGTATACGGCCAATGGAAACAGGTCGTCTTAGCAGGCATAGAGAATCTGGCTAACGCCTACGTAGTCACCGGCGATCCTGTTTATGCTCGCAAGGCCGGCATCCTCCTCGACCGAGTGGCAGACCTCTATCCCGACTTTGACTTTCGCACCCAGGGCTGGATGTATGAAAAAATAAATTACTCATGGGGCTATATCTCCTATTGGCAGCAGGCCGGTGAAGAGTTGCAGACAATCGCTCTGGCCTATGACAAGGTGCGCGGCAGCTGGCCACGCAATCAACAACTGACTCATTTCCTCTCACGAAAGGCAAAGCAATACAAGTTGGAAAACCCAAAATCATCGCATACTGATATCCAGCGCAACATTGAAAATCGTATTCTTCGAGATTCCCTCAACCATCCTACTAAAATCCGTAACAACTACCCTCTCCAGGAAATCGCCGTAACCTACATTAAAACCATTCTTGATTGGCCGGAAAAGCGCGAAGAAATCATAGCAGAAATTAAGCAATGGATGGAAAAAGCCATACAAATTGATGGTGTAACAGGCGAAAAGGGAGGATATTCCTCGTTGGGTCTGAATCACATTTTAAGTTTTTTGGGGCATTATGACCGAGTAGAGCCTGGTTTTTTGGGAAAAATGATTGGCCTTCTGCCCAATTTGCGAAAGACCTATCGTTTCCACATCGATACTCGTGTGCTTGAAGCGTACAATATCCTTCCGGGCGATGGGGGGACGTTTGGAAGAAAGGAAGGGTACAGGATTCAATTTTCCAGGAATCCCGGATTGGATACATCGGCATATAGTTTCTTTTGGAAACTGTATGAAATAACCGGAGACCCGATATATGCTCAGATACTATATAGAGAAAATTCTTACAAGCTGGATGGGCTACCCTATGACGTTTTTTGTGAGAATCCGGAAGAGTTACAGCGTCGTGTGAAAGAAGTAATCGACCATGTTGGTACTGAGATTCAGTCGGCCAGTACCGACAAGAAACAGTGGCATTTAGCTATCCTACGTTCGGGCAAAGGAGATAATGCTCGGGCCCTAGCCTTGGATTATGATTCCGGTGGCCGCCATGGTCACAAAGATGGTATGGTTCTGTCTTTATATGCAATAGGCCTCGATCTGATGCCGGACCTGGGCTATCCTCCGGTTCAGTTTGGTGGCTGGGATACGCAGCAGGTTAAATGGTACTATAGGACCGCGTCCCATCCTACCGTAGTTGTCGATGGCAGAGATAATAACGGTGCCGGCAAAACCACCCTCTGGGCTGACGGTGAGCAGTTTCGCGCAGTTCGTGCATCTGGTGCTAATTTGATAAACGGCAAGCAGTTTGAACGCACTGCTGCTCTGATTGATATTTCCGACAGTGATTTCTATGTGCTCGACATCTTCCGGGTAGTGGGCGGCAAAGACCACGCCAAGTTTATGCACAGCTATTTTGGCACTATCAGAACTGAGGGTTTGTCGCTAAAAGCCGGCTGGGATTACGGTTTTGGCACACTTATGAGAAATTTCCAGACCGACACCGTTGCTAAGCCCGGGTGGAGTGCAGATTGGAAGATCGAAGACCGTTATGGTTATCTGCCTACCAAGACAGATGTGCATCTGAGGTATATCGATTTGACATCTGGTGCTGAGGCATCTATAGCTGAAGGTTGGGTTGCTGCGAGTCGGTCCGCTTACAGCAGCAAAACGCAGGACTGGATACCCCGAATCATGGTGCGGCGAAGGTCGGATAAAGCCCCACTGGCCTCCGTTTTCATAGCTGTTATTGAGCCGTATGAAAATAAATCGAATATCAGACAGATACGCCGATTATCTTTACAGGGACCTGATGACCTGGATTGGCCCGATGCCCATGTGGCTGTGGAGGTGCAATTAGCCGATGGCCGTAAAGACTTTATCATCTCAGCAGATGTGGAAAATCCTATGGGCTTAACACCAAGCTGGCAAGAAACGACTGTCATAGTCCAGAAAGATACAGGCATAAAATTTAAGGGTGAAGTATGTTGGGTGCGCTGGGATGCTGATGGTAAGATTGACCAAGTTGTTATCTGCCGAGGCCAATCTATTTCCATTGGTACAATTATTATTAAATTAAAAGTGAAAACAGATTTCATTGAAATTCGTTTAGACGATAACCAAGCCGAAGTTGTAGCTGGTCCACAGGACATAGTTGAATTTATCAAAATAAATAATAGAAACGTTTGGAACAAGTAGTAGCAGCCAGCATATATCAACACATGCTTGACCTTTTAGCTACAAATTAAAAACATTCCTGGAGAGCAGGAACATGGAGAATAATACAGAAAGGCATATTAACCGCCGAGCTTTACTGCATGGAATAGGGGCCCTTGCCGGAGCCGCTTCAGCCCATCGTGCATTGATAGGCGCAAGCCAATCTTCAAAGCCTACTAAGCAATCAAAAACCGAACATGATGGAAGCAAAAAAGAACTCTCCCTCACAATTCCTACATGGTACTACTATATTGCTTCAGTCGGAATTGGACATTTCCTGAATTTGAATTAGTATG
>CBDVBU010000223.1:0-6441 GCA_965372295.1 uncultured Phycisphaerae bacterium | reverse complement strand
GAGCCGGACGGCTATGGCAAATCGCTGACGCGAAAAGTTCCCGCCGATTACGGCAACGATCCTGACAATTGGATAGCAGCGGATCCTTCGCCCGGATAGTAGATTCACTTGGCGACACCGGCATCAAACCTGTTCAGGCGCAACGAACGGCAGCTTTGACAAGTCTGATGGGCAGATTTGAAGAGATACTGACCCAGCCAAAGAATCTGGAGCTATTGATGAACCTGTCAGGTCAATGCTTGATTTTCATGGAAATCTTGAGTTTTCTAGACAGATTTGGTATTCTATTAGAAAAGGCCCGGCGGCGTAGCTGAGTAATGTTATATGGGAAATGCCGGATGGAGCAAAACTTCAAGCTAATAACCAAACAACTGGCAATCGCGGCGTTCATCCTGACCTCAGTTACCGTCTTGTCCCTTGGCATCCGCCAGGTCCGCCTCAGCGCCTACCGGGCCGACACCGGAGAGTCCACCCCCTCTGCTCGTCCCTCGAACCCCGAAGACCACACCCGACCCGGGCAATCCCTCAATGTCGACGCCAAACCGGACCATTACCCGGCCGACTCACACACAGTTGATGCCGAACCTGATCCACAGCACGCCAACGCGTCGGATTGGGATGAGCAAGTGCCCCCGGACGATTACTCCGAAGCGCATACCGACTCGGGCAAACACGACAAAACCGTCTCCGTGACCAAGTCGTTCAAGGGCGACTACGCCAAGTCCGAAGGCTCAAAAGGCCTCCAAAAAATATCCCTGGGCGACAACGAGGATCTCTATATGACCGGAGAGGGCGAGTTTTGGTATGTCAGTAAACAGCCCGACGGCAAAACCACCAAGATGCAAGTGCAAATCGATGGGACTACCGGCGAGCTCACCGCTGTTGATAGCGACGACTATGCCAAGTCCGAAGGCTCACAAGACCCCCATAGAATACCCATGGGCGACCACGAGGATATCTATATCACCGGAGAGGGCGAGCTTTGGTATGTCAGTGAACAGCCCGACGGCTCAGGCGGCAAGGTGCAACTGCAGACCGACTAACATCAACGGCGAGGCTGAATTTGCATATTCCTGTCATACTCCATCGTAAAGCTGTATTTTACGACGGTCGCATCCTTCTCAACAGTATTCGGCGCCAGCTTAAGGTCCCAGCGCAGAATACCTTTTTTTCTTGCTGCTCGCAGATATTCGCTGCCGATGCTTAACTCAGGCTCGGTTTTTTCAAGTTCTATCTTGATCGAAGCATCATCCGTGTATGGCAGCCGGTCCAGCAATTGCAGCTCAACCGGCGTGTTTTTGTAGTTGCTCAAGGCGACGCGGTAATCATACGTATCGATGCGATTTCCGCCCTGTATGCGCGTCTTTTTGTTCTCAAGTTCACGAACCACCTGAACCTGCGAATCTATGCCGAAGCCGGCGGTGAATGTCTCGCCGATAGTGACCTGCGGCAACCGGCTTTTGCCGACAAATTCGCCGTTGCGAAATATGCTGGCTTGTCCCGGCAAAAGAACTGTGTCACTGCCGTTGAGCAGGTCCGCCTGAAGATAGACAAAATCGGTCAGCAGCGGAGTCGCAATGAGCGTAAAATCAGCCTTTGCGGTAATTGAAGCGATTGTAACAAGCTGCTGGTCGCTTCTGCTGGGTAGCGTTAATCTGCCGGGCAAATCATACGTTACGCTAATTCCCTCGGTCCGCGAAATCCGGGCTATCTGCTGCTGGAATTCCTGCAGCTCTTTCTGGCCGGCCCTGAGGAAAAATGCCTGGTTGTCTATTGCCAGCTTGTTGAGTTCGATATTAGCTGCTATGCCCTTTTTAATATTGGCTTTTCGAGACTCTTGATACTGTCGGGCCTGGGCGGCCCCAATGAAAGCCCCATCTTGTTGAACCTGCTGGGTTGGGACGGGACGAGAAAGAGCCACGAGCATGGGCTCTAGGATAGGCGGTGCCGCAACCATAGTCGGTTCGGCGGTGGAAAGGCTAAGCGCCACACCGTCCCAGTCTTCGCCGCTGGTCTGATTCACCACGGCGTTGTACTCGATCAGGACGTTTGATTGTTTAGGATTTGCTCGCAGATTGTACTGCTGCTGCCAGTTGGCGCCGCCTACAAGGTAGCTTAGTTGAATAGCGTTTTTTTCCCCGCCGGTTCTCCGTAAGGAGTCCCCAGGACTGCTTATAAACAGAACCGCCTCGCGCTCGGTTCGGGACCGGCCGGCCACAAGCTCGTTGCGCTTGCGATCGAGCAGTTCCTGCTCCTTTTTCAATTCGGCAATTTTGTCCTCAAGCTCCATCCTTTGCTTATAGTACTCAAGGCCTTTTTTCTCTATCAGCCCGGTCAAGCTTTCCACGGGCTCAAAATTCAAAAGTCCTCTGCTGAGGTCACTTTTTGCCGCGGCAATCGTAAAATCCTTGAGCTTCTCGAACATCTGCCACTGCAGATCCGAATGCTTATGCTCGCTTTCGGCGTATTTAAGCTGAAGTTGTACATCCTCAATCTGAGCGTCGAGCTGCTTGACCTCTTCCCGCGTGTTCTCTCTGACCGCTTTTTCGCGATACCTTACGCTGAGCACCTTGGTGTCATCCGAAGTTTGGGCGTAGATACTTTCGGGCACAATCATAGCCGGCAGGTTTTTCACTATGAACTCGGATGCGCCCGGCGGTAAATCAATGCTGACGGTTCGGGTTACAAGGGCCTGGCCGCGATATACCGTGACCTTTGAGATAGTGCCGGTTGTCGTCGGCACATCAGCAGATGCGACGGATGCCAGTAAAGTAATCAGCGCAACCGCAACAAATGCCTGTGTTAGATTCTTCATTTCGCAGTTCCTTTCAAAATTTGTGATTACGAAATTTCATTCTGACAAATCATTTTGTGCCTTGCTGGCTTTTGTTGTAAAATTGATTTTTACGCATTATTTTCCGCTGCCTTGCCCAGTTTGCTTCGTCCATATTATATCTGTCCTCTCTTTGTTGCTCGGCGTATTTTTTGAGCTTTTGAGAATCGTACCGGACCGCATTGTCTTTGAGATACGCTTCATTCTCGAACAACAGTTCACAAGCCTGCTTCATTTTTCCTTTATCCCTTAGTTTCAATGCCAGTTCGTTGCGTTCGGTGGCGATAAGCTCAATCACATCGGCCATCACGTAATGATTGGTTTGTCTTTCGATTAGTTCTTCTGAATTTGAAAAATTCACCTCTACCTGACTGCTAAGTCTGTCGGTCGTATAGGTTTTAAGATTCGAGTAGCTGACGTTAACCGCAGCTATTTTTCGTTTCTGCCCCCCGGCGGTTCCGGGCACTTCGACTTCCAGCATAATGAACTTCTCGTGTTTGCTATAAAGCTGATTGATGAAAACCTCGACATTTTGTCCCTCGATTCGGCCTTGTCTTCCGAGGAGCCGGATAGGCCTTATACCTCGTGCACATTTGATTTTTATTTGAATCTCCTGGGCTACTACGGAAAGCGCCCGTCCAAATTCGCTGTCAAAAACACCGGAAAGTTCAGAAGCACTTTCAGCAAAGTAATGGCTGCCATCACTTTTATAAGCCAATTGAGTCATCAAATCTTCGTTATAACCCAGTCCCAGGCCGATAGTCGTTACCGAGATACCATCCTTAATCAAATAAGCTCCGAGCCGACCTAATTCTGTCGGAGTTTGCGGGCCGACATTTGCCAGGCCGTCCGACAATAAAACCAGCCGATGAACTCGATTTTCGGAAACGAACTTCCTCAGCTCTTTTGCCCCTTTGCTGACGCCGTCGTACAAAGCCGTACTTCCGCCGGCGCTGATGTCTCTTATCCTGCGAAATATCATTTCCTTGTCCGCAACTTTCGTAGCCGGCACCAAAACATTTACCCTTGAATCATAAGTGACAACAGAAATAATGTCGTTGCAATTGAGACGGTCGATAGCCATGATCGCTGCATCCTTTGCTTTGGCAATTTTATCGCCGTTCATCGAGCCGGATTTGTCGATTACAATTGCGATGTTGACTGGCGCACGATCCTGACGGGTTGGCAATGTAAAACCTGTCAGCCCTATGCGAAGATAAGCGACCTGCTTTTTGTGAGCTAACATGACAGGCTGCCCCATTGCTGCATCGAGCCTTAACTGACTGACAGGCGAAATGTCGGCGAAAACCAGATTTGCCTGCAGTACCAAAAGGCTGATCAAAATTGTTTGCATTAACTTTTTCATTTTCAGCTCCTTTCAAAAAGTTCCGTGGCATGGGCAGGTTTCCTGCCCATGCGGTTCATGTTATTCCCTTACCGGCGCCAGAAATAATGCCACTTGTACTGAAGTTCGATTGACTTTCCGGGCTTGAGCTCGCATTCCCATGTCACACGGCCTATGGCATTGAAATGGTACCACCAGTATGGCCAATTGTACCAACCCCACCAGAATGGCAGGCTGTTCGGATCCATCCATCCGCCCTCGTGCCTGCCTAAGTGCTCGATTGAACCTTCGTGGCCGGCACTGTCGACATGACCAAGGATGGATCGCCGGACCTCTAATTTAACGGTTTCTGCGAGACGATTCGTAAGGTTGATAGTCCCGGTCAGATTGCTCCGGGCGTAATTATAATTGTCCCATTTGGCGGCATTGGGGATGCGGTCGGTTTCCTTGTCGAGCTTTTCGACGGCAATATCTACGGCAACCGTTAGCTCAAGGTCGCTCGACGCGCCGACTGCTGTGTAGGTCATCATGGCCTGTGCGATTATGCGGCCCTGACGAAGGATTAGTGCCGGAGCAGTGGTCAACGGGCATTTCGCGCTATTGGCAAGGCGTATCTTGTGCATTACCTTCGGCGAATGGTAAAGCTGCGCCAGTTTGGTCTGCTGCTGGCTGTTAAGATTGTGCCGAACCTCAGGCGGCGGCCCGAATGGAAGGTCGAGTACGAAAACGTCCTCATATTTTAGCTCGTACTCGGCCACCGGCACGACCATCCGCTGACCTTTTTTCAGGGTTACATGTTCGAGCGTGAAGATGTACAGGTCCTCGTTTTTGCCGGAACCGGCAACGTCGGGGCCGAGGTCGAGTGCGTCACCGTTATTACCGGCCGGGACATCGGCGCGGCGTACGGGCATCGCGGCCTGGCTCATTATCATATTGGAAAAGGCGTAGGCGGCTTGACTATCGGGACGGAAGTGCCTTGAAAGCTGTGCCACCGTCTGCTGAAGTGATATTGGGTCAAGCGTGTTCTCGAATGCGAACTTCGGCACGCCGATCACGAGGTGGGCTTTGACGTCCTCGACATCCGCCAGTTCGTTGATGATGGTCGCCTGAAGTTTTATGATGGCGTTGCCCTTGCCATCGATATCGATTCGATAGTTGGGTATCCAGCGAATGCCCCGCTGGACATAGACCATACCGACATCTACATCCCGTTTGGGTTTGCGTCTGCCCCAGTCGAGCTTAAGGGTCATCATATCCCGGAACTGCTCGCCGTCCAGTTGCAGCTTAGGCTCATCGAGAAAAGTCACTTCCTGAATCCGGCTGATAGGAACCGCCTTGACGCCACCTTCGAACTTCAGCAGAACGATACTGCCTCGCTGCGGCAGCTTTTCCGGACTTCCCGGCGGATCGGCGCTGCTGAGCTCCTCGGTGCTTCGAGTCGGAATCCCAAGAATGGTGGTTTCGTAGGCGGCGAGACCGGCCTCGGTAATGCGAACCTTGGCGCCGATGTTCCCTTCGATGAGTTCTGGGATGGTCAGAGCGGTTCTTTTAACCGGGACGATGTGCTTATGAGAGACCACACCGGTGAGTTTGGCATTGGAGTCCGCTGAATAGGCCCAGAATGTTCCGATGATCGGCCTGGGCAGGTAATCTATCGTGACGTTGCCATCGGTGCCGGCCGGCATCTTTCCCTCGTGCAGAACGAAGGCGTGCCCGTCCTTGAAGATGGTAATTTCTTTGACAGGCATGTTTGCGATGGCCCCGTCGGAGACATTAGCCGCTGCATCTGTCTGAATGAAAAACGTCACACAGATTCCGAGAAAAAAAACAAATCCGGGCAGCCATTTCTGAGTTTTACTTACGTACTTCATTTCGTTTCTCCTTTTAAATAATGTTGTTCATTGGGTTCTCGAACTATATAAATTATACGATAGTTCCAGTTGAGAGTTGAGTAAAATGGACGTAAAATAGAAGCTATGCTTTTTTACAAAACATTTACAAAACATCAGCGTCGATATAGCCTATAATATACATAGGAGCAAATGTGACTATGGAAGAAAAAGAATCCATCTTAGTAGTCGAAGACGAAGAGAAAATTCGCTCGGCTCTGGCGGACTTTTTGGAGTTTCACAACTTCGAAGTGACCGAGGCCGCCGATGGGCTGGATGCCGAGCGGGCGGTGGACCGGCAGCAATTCGATTTGATTTTGCTCGATTTGATGCTGCCGAAAATCAGCGGCGAACAACTTTGCTTCAAATGGCGT
>CBDVBU010000222.1:0-6449 GCA_965372295.1 uncultured Phycisphaerae bacterium | reverse complement strand
GTGAAACGTCCATCGTACTGCATATCGCGTATTCAATAGCCGCTGACGGAAAACGAACAATTATATCTCTTTATCTTCAGCTTCTTCGTTCAGACCTGATGCGATAAAGACGTTGCCGATTAGCATTTGTGCGGTATCAGCCACAGATGGTTCGAGTCTCATAGCTTGCTTGTAGGTCTCAATCGCCTCATCATAATGACCTAAATTGTGGTAATTAAGACCCAGGGCAATGTGTGCGAAAGCGTAGTCCGGCCTTATCCTTATAGCTTCTTTAGTGGCCTTCATGGCTTCTTCTTCATAACCCAGTTCCGAGTAACAGCCGCCGAGGCCGAAATGAGCATCGAAATCGTTCGGATTTGTCCTGATGGCCTCTTTGTAACTCTGTATTGCCTCTTCAAGATTCTCTGATTTGTAGCAAACATTGCCGGCAGGCAAATGTGTATTAGCAGTATTGGGAGTGGCGTTTTCAGCCTGCGTGAGAACTGTCGCTTTGGTGCTGGTAGTGCCGATGGTCGCTGTTTTAACAAGCCAGATACAAACCACGCATAAAATTACCGCTAATTCGGTTCCTATAAGGAAACGTATTTTTTTCTTAGCATTATCGCTCATTTAAGTTTTCCTTTAAGCAAAATTTGATCCTGCAAGCCACAAAGAAGACCATTTATCATAAGACTGAACTTTTGCAAAATTGAGATTAGACATATATCGGCAGGATTGGACAGAAACTTGATGAGCTAATGGATAACGGCATACACCTTTCATTTACACTTTTGGTGGTTGTGTTTACGGCGATTTCGGTGGTGTCTATTCGCTGGGAAGAGAAGCCTATTTGGATTCCATCTCAGATTCCTGAGTTCCATAAGTTTCTCTGAGCCACGATAGTGTCTTGTCAAACTCCTGGCTATTCAAGGGACGATCCCACATGAAAAAACGGGCCAACTCTCCATCGAAGGACTCATGGCCCGGATGGTTCGTGGCATCACGTTCCTGGCCAATTGCCATTTTGGATGAGTCTGCCTGGGGATTAACCGGAAAAGGCTTCGAGGCCACTGGTTTGGTTTCGTTGACAAACAGTTCGATCGTAACGTTTCCAGCGCCCGCGCCCATGCGGCCGGCAACAATGTAGTAGCGATTCTCCTGCAATTTAGGACCAGGAACATGAGGATTGTTCTCATCCCACCGGCCAAAAGTGATACCATTGCGAGAACCCGTCCAGAGTGTGTTATCGTCCTTCAGCCCCGCCCAGAATCCTTCATATTTCCCACCGTTTCTCAGGTTCCCGAAGAATGAATTCACGTCCTTGAGACCGGATACCTGAGAGTAAACCGACATCACCGCGAACCATGTGTAGCCACTACCTGTTATCAGGTGGTCAAAGGCGTCTTCATCGCTGTTGATCAGTTCGTGTCTTCCAAACACAACCGTATTATGGCCGCGGATGGCTGCCACGTTTTCCTTTAGCGTCGGGCGCCCAGTGCCCTTTTCGTGATTGGCGTCCCTGGTCGCTACAAAGGTTTTGACTTTCCAGTTTACCTGATTTGTCCAGGATGCGACTCGTCCGTCAACCACTTTGACACCTCGATCCGCGTCGAGGTCCAAAATAAGATCCTCTCGCACAACTTCAGTCTTTACATTTGGACGTAATTCCGCCCTAACCACAGCGGTATCCACCAACGCCATCATGAAGACGGCCAACAGAACGGTATGGTATTTTATTATCATTGTCCCCTGGTTCCTTTGCAAGTATAGATACATCCGTGAAAATTTCTCAAACGTAGTTTGTTCATCCAATATTATACACTGGAAGTGTCTGGCCGAGAAGAAAGAAACCGTATCCAATATCACCGATATAATTCTTCGCCCGACGTTGTATTCGCAAATATAGCAGGCGGTGGGATAAAGAGAGAGGGAGGCGTAAATTTTATTTGGCCGGTTTGGAGCCGAAGATATTTAGTGTTTGTTCGATTAGAGGCAGGGTTTTGGTCGTCACCTTGGGATCGTAGAGGTCACCGGTGACATCCATTCGGACTACGGCCTGACCGAGACCTTCGGTTAAGGATTGCAGGATCGACGGATCGTCGGTTGCAAGACGTTTGCCCCTCGCGGTAAGTGCAAGCTCAACACTGCGGGTTTTCAGGTCCATCCATCCTGAGCCGAAGAAGGCGAGGCTCTGGCCGGAAAGATCGAGCTTCTGTACGAAAAGTTCGTCCTGCTTAATGTAAGAATCGACATACATCCGGTCGAAAGCGTAGTCTTCCGGCCCCGATAATTGCAGTACCTGCAGAATCTTGGCCAGCGGCGAAAGCTTGCCCACCTGCATGTCGCTGATTTCGAGTTTGCATGTGCCGATACGTGAAGAATTGTCGCCGAGTCTGGCATTGAGGCTTAATGAGCCGTTCATTTTGCCGCTCGTATGACCCTGTTCGGAACCTTGGCCTGAATCTGTATCTGCGAGAAATTGTTTTAAGTCAATGTTGTCAAAACCTGTTTGCAGAATGTACTCACCGAGCTGCTCGGCGGGCTGATTTAATTCGAATTTTCCTTTCAGCTTTCCGCCGTAGCAATCGGCAATTAAATCTTCGGTGGACCAATGGCGTGAGTTGGGATCAAAAATTATGTCGGCTTCAAGATTGGTGAAGGATCTGCCCATGATTTTCAGCGTGCCGCCGTTGAAAGCGCCCTGGAAGCTGCTGAAGCCTTCGCCGGTTTTGTACGTGCCTTTCGTTCTTAAAGTCGCGTTCAATTCGGTGCTGATCCCGGATGTTTTGAAACGACTATTGTTAAAAATTACAGCGCCTTCGAAATCAATGGTTTTTTGGCCGTCATCCGTATGGGAAAGACGAATATTCTCAAAATTCAGATCGAAAAGCCCGGAAGGCGAAAGCTTGTCGTACAAGGGCTTAACACGCTGGGGCAGGACCAGATAGAGCTGGTTGTCTAATGAAATGTCTTTAGCCGATAGATTCAGGATAATGTCACTGAAGGTGTCGCCGGCCAGAATTGCCTGGCCGTTTAATTTTATGGTCGCGTTGTCCGCCGTTGCAGGGACATTATCCGCTATGGTTGCGGTAATGTCCTTTAGCTCGATCCTGTTATTGTTCATTGTTAATGTGCCTGTTATATCCTTCAGCGGGAAGGGAAAGTTCGGAATAGTGACGCTGTTTCTCAGACACTCCAGAGTTATGCTGTAGTCAGGAGGTTCTTTGAGGCTCTCTTTGTTTAAATCGACGCTGAGATTGACACTCCCCTCCGGTTTTAATTCTGAGACGATTTTCTTCAGCGAGCCGGGCAGCAGATTAAGCAGATCGTCGTTTAACAGAGTCTGTTCAAGCTTTAGCGCCAGTTGATACAGGGGCTGCCGGTATTCCTGATCCAGATGGATTTGGCCAGTCAGAGAAATCAAATCGCTGCCATACCGGCCGGCGAATTCTTTGACATTTATCAGGTATTTTGTGAATACGGCCTTTGCTGTTATATCCGAGACAGGCAACGGAAACTGTTCTAACTTCAATGAAGTGTTCTTAAAAGACAAACCGGCAGTAACGCTTGGAGGCCCGGAATCTTGTGACGATACTTTTATCAGGCCGTCAGCTAAGCCGGCGGGACAAAATTGCCGGTACAAGTTCCTCTGTTTCTCTGTTAATGCCGTCTCAAGTGTTGCATCCAGCGGGACATTATTTACCTTGATTAAAAAATCATACATGGCCGGCTGGTCGGCGCCGCGAGTTTCTATTTCGCCGTTCAGGATAATCTTGCGCTGACTTACCTGCGAAGTGACTTCCGAAAAGATTACTTTATTTCTATCGAACAAAAGCCTGCCGGTAAGATTTTGTAATTGATAAGGAAAATGCCGGTATACGGCGTTGGCGCCGTGCAGTTCAACTGCCAGTTTCATCTCCTTGTCCGTTTGCGTCTGTCGAGACAACTGGAAGTCTATTGCCGCGGGCCCGGTAGGGGAGAAAGCAGACCAGAATTCTTTCTGCTTTGTATTCAGTGCATTATACAAGTCATTGTCCAGAGGCATGCTGTCACTCGTGACCCGGATCCCGTACTTCAGATTTGGCCCGAAGTCACTGCACGAGCCATTTAAGAAAAGCCGAGTTTCACCGTGCCTGCAACTCATGTTATTAAGTGTCACGCTGTTTTTTGTAAAATCAATCTGGCCGACGAAGTGTTCTATCGCATACGGAAACATGTTATAGCAAAATGCAACATCCTTACAATGTACTTTACCGGCCATCGTACTTTCGTTCAGCCGGCTTAAATTTCCCCACATCTCAAGTTCGACATCAATCATTCCCTGGGGTTGGTACATGTCGAAAAAACCCTGCAAAGCGGTAAATAGGCCGGACTTGCCCAGGAAAATCGGCCCGACTGATGCAAGGTTGTCCAGTGCCTCGTTGCGTCTCGATTCCAAATCCGGCATGCTCAGCTTCAGTGAGAAATCATTGTTCCGGTCGTATTTGAACTCGGCGGCCAATACGTCTACGAACCAGGCCATCTCAAGCTCAGGGACATCAATAGAAGAAATTCCGCCCGTAATCGTTACGATACCCGGCTTCCAAAATCCCTTCAAACGGTTTTTGCTGAAACCGGAAGACATCGTGGCCGTCGTTATGTCAAATCTATAACCCTTTTCCGGTTTTTCGTCGAGGCCAAAGCTGGCGTCAAGAGGTACAGAAACAGCAATTTGTGACTGCCCATTTGAAATCTTGCTATATTGGAGCGTGCCGTTTTTAAGGCTAATACGAGGCATCTTGCCGATTTGGCCTTTGGGAGGTTTGATTGTAAGACCGGATAAATTCGACCAGCCCGTGTCCAAATCGTATTGGGCGGTGAAGACGAAATCGTCAATATTTATGACCTTTAATCTTGGCCGGAGTAAAAGCACGCTGCCTACACTAAGTTGTCCGTATACCTTTTTGGCTTTGAGTATAGCGTCGCGGTCGTTTCCCTTTTTAGGATTAATGACAAGTTGTTCGATGAGGACTGAGCCGTTGGTTTGGAACTCAATCGATCCGGTTCTTATATTCGTATTTGTTATTTTGGCAATCTGTCGTATGGCAATATAGCTTAGAACCCGGCCCGCCTCTATATAGAAAAACCACAAAAGAGGGGTCAATACCAGGCTTGCGACAAGCCAGCAAGCGATTATTTTTAGTATCGATTTTCGAGATTCAAGCCGGGCCATAATTAATTATCATTAACAGCTATTTGTTCGTTTTAATCGCCTTATCGGCAATATCCCGTCTGCAATATGCCCCTTCGAATTGTATTTTATCTACAGCTTGATATGCCTGCGCTTTGGCGTCTGCAATTGTCCGGCCCAGTGCGGTAACACCCAGCACTCTGCCGCCATTAGTGACGATTTCTCCGTTTTGGTCTTTGGTTCCGGCGTGGAATACGACCACATCTTCGAGTTTGTGGGCTTCCTGAAGACCGGTTATCTTTTTACCCTTTTGATAATCGTCCGGATAACCTCCCGATGCCATGACTACACAAACCGCCGGCCGCGGATCCCATTCGAGTTTAACCTGGTCCAGCGTGCCGTCACAGACAGCTAATATGACTTCCAGCAGGTCGCTTTTAAGCCGCATAAGGATAGGCTGGGTCTCTGGATCTCCGAAGCGGACATTGAACTCCAGCACTCTGGGCCCGCCGGCGGTAATCATCAGCCCTGCATACAGCACCCCCCTATACGGCGCGCCGCTGCGATTCATGCCGTCAATCACCGGCACAAGAATTTCCCGCGTGATCTGATTCATCAAATCATCGGTAACTATGGGAGCCGGGCTGTAAGCGCCCATCCCCCCGGTATTGGCACCGGTGTCACCGTCGCCGATGGGCTTGTGGTCCTGCGATGATTCCATCAAATAAATATTTCGCCCGTCCACAAACGCCAGGATTGATGCCTCTTCGCCGAGCAGTTTATCTTCGACGATGATTCTGTCGCCTGCCGAGCCGAAGATTTTGTCGCACATGACTTTTTCCGCCGCCAATATCCCATCTGAAGGATCATCGCAGACATAAACACCTTTACCCTTTGCAAGGCCTGCGGCTTTGATTACAACCGGTTCATCCCTGCTTGCAATATATGCTTTGGCATCTTCGAATCTATCGAATGTTCTGCCCTCGGCGGTGGAGACGCTGCTGGAGCGCATGAGCTGCTTGGCGAATGCTTTATCCGCTTCGAGTTGGGCGGCCTTGGCGCTCGGACCGAACGCCTTTATGCCGGCAGATTCGAACTTATCGACTATGCCCGCTGCAAGGGGATCTTCCGGGCCGACCACCACAAGCCCTATATTATTTTGCCGTGCGAACTCCAGAAGTTTGCTGCTATCGTCAGAGCTGATTGGAATATTTTGGCCGTGTTGTGCCGTGCCGGGATTGCCCGGCGCGATATATAGTTTGGCCAGGTCTTTCGATTGAGCCAGCTTCCAGGCGATTGC
>CBDVBU010000221.1:0-6457 GCA_965372295.1 uncultured Phycisphaerae bacterium | reverse complement strand
TACGAAAAAGACATGTCGATTATGGAAGGCCGCTTCCAGTTTGATTTGTTTTCGTACTTCGACTGGGGCGACGTGAAAGTCAAAGGCGATTTATTAGGCGACCTGGTGACCGAGGAAGGCGACTTTGATCTGCGCGAGGCAAACGTATTCACCCGGCCGACGGACTTTATGGACGTGAAGGTCGGAAGGCAGATTCTGACCTGGGGCACGGGGGACATGATTTTTATCAACGATCTCTTTCCGAAAGACTGGCAGTCCTTCTTTATCGGCAGGGATACCGAGTATCTCAAGGCGCCGTCGGACGCGGCAAAGGTGAGTTTGTTCGGTGACTGGGCGAATCTTGACATTGCATATACGCCCAGGTTCGATCCCGACCGTTATATCAACGGCGAACGCATCTCGTATTGGAACTCGAATCTGGGCAGGACCGCCGGTCAGGATGCGATCGTTCATACCGACAAGCCGGACGAGTGGTTCGGAGATTCTGAAATAGCGGCCAGACTATATAAAAATATCGACAACTACGAGCTGGCCTTCTACGGCTATCGCGGCTACTGGAAAAGCCCCGCCGGCCTGAATCCTGCGATGACCCAGGCAATCTTCCCCGATCTTAACGTATACGGCACGAGCTTGCGCGGAACCGTCGGAAAAGGGATCGGCAATGTGGAGATTGGGTATTACGAATCCGCCGACGATACGAGCGGCAGGAATCCCCTGATTAACAATTCGGAAATGCGATACCTGGTTGGCTACACACAGGAAATCGGAAGAGATTTGACAATGGGCGTTCAGTATTACATCGAGCAGATGCTGGACTACGGTCCATATAAGAGGAATTTGCCATCGGGGCCGGCACGCGACAGGGACAGGCACTTGACAACGCTGCGTTTGACCAAGCTGCTGATGAATCAGAACCTGCGAATCTCGCTGTTCACGTACTACTCACCCTCCGACAAGGACGTGTATATGCGCCCGAACGCGAATTACAAAGTCAGCGACAACCTGGCGGTAGAACTCGGTAGCAACATATTCTTCGGCGACTACCCGCATACGTTCTTCGGCCAGTTCAGGGACAATACAAATATTTACGCCGGCCTGCGCTATAGCTTCTAAGCATGTGTGTGAGAAGCCGTTTAATCGTGGCATGAGCATCTTGCCCATGTGTCGCAGGGCCATCCATTCGACTTCGCTCAGGGCAGGCTCTGGCCCTGCAATTCGTCTTTTTTTCACGGGCAGGATGCCCGTGCCACTTTTCACACGCGCTCTAAGGAGCTTCGGCGTCCGGTACGGCGTCGGATTCGTCCTGCTTTTCGGGCACGACTACGACGTTGATGGTAGCGGTCAGGTCGTCCCGGAATTTGAGTGTCACAGAGTGCGTCCCGATTTCCTTGATATGTTCGGGCAATTGCACAATCTCATCGCGGACTTCGAATCCCTGTTCGCGCAGGTTCGCGGCGATCTGCCGCTCGTTGACCGAGCCGAACAAATGCCCCAGCTCGTTCGCCTTGGCGGCGACAACGGCCTCTGCCCCCTCGATTGCCTTGACCGCCTCTTCGAGCCGTTTGCCATCGAGTCTGCGCTGCTCGCCGCGTCTGGCTTTCTCCTCGGCTATCGCTCGAATGCCGGCCTCGTTTGCAACCTTCGCAAGACCCTGCGGGAGCAGATAATTTCTTGCATATCCGGTTTTGACTTCGACAACGTCTCCAAGCCAGCCAAGTTTATCAATATCTTCACAAAGCAATACTTTCATATTCCATCCCTCGTATCTCGTGAATGCAGTCACGAGTCAACAATCAAGCGGTGAACGGCAATAGTGCCATATACCTGGCGCGTTTAATAGCTCTTTTTGACTTTCTTTGACAGCTCGCGCAGTTTCCGCTGCGTTTACGTGAGTATATTTTGCCGCGATTGGTCAGGAGTTTCTGCAGGGTCCCAATGTCTTTATAGTCTACGTATTTTATGCCTCTTCTGCAAAAACGACATTGTGTCTGATCGCGAGCACCCACAAAGCCTGGTTTTCTTCTGTTATCATTTCTTCTTTGCATTCTTTACCTCGTACAATTGAATATTTTCTATTGTCTATTTACTATTGTAACGAACTTGAGAATTTGTTTCTCACTTTTCAATAGCCAATAGTAAATCGACAATAATCAATTAAAACGGTATATCATCTCCACTTGCCTGCTGTTGTACATTGGAGTCCATACTGCTCGTGTTTTGGCGTATCTGGCCGCCACTACCACCTCCGCCGCCTATAAACTCAAAATTCTCAACGGTGACTTTTAGCTTGCTGCGTTTCGAGCCATCCTGGGCCTCCCAGCTATCGAACGTCAGGCGTCCTTCGACAAACAGCGGATTTCCCTTCTTACAGTACTTGTTGATAACCTCGGCTCTCCTGCCGAACATCGTGCAGTCTACGAAACACGTCTCGTCTCTTTCGGAACCATCCGGGCCTTTCCACTTACGATTTATGGCCAGCCCAAAGTCGACTACCGCCGTCTGGTTCGGCGTATATGACAACTGAGGGTCACGGGTCAGATTTCCCATCAGCAAAACTCTGTTAAAATTAGCCATACTTAACTCTTCTTTCTGTGTTAATCGTCCGATGGAGCTTTTGGCTGGGAGTCTTGCGGCTCTTCAGCCTCTACTTCTTCAGCCTGCCCGGCCTCTTCTGCTTTCTCAGTTTCTTCCGGTTTCTCTGTCTCTTCGGCCTGCTCAACATCCTCTACTGTCTGGGCATCCTCAGTTGTCTTAGCTTCTTCTACCGCCGGGGCTTCCTCTGTAGTTGGGGCCTCCTCTGCTGCCGGTTCTTCTTGTTGATTGCTCTGCCGGCTTACTTCAGCTTTCTTGGCCTGTTCTGCAACGGCTTTTTCTTTTTCCTTTTCTGCCTTTGTCGTAGGAGTATCTTTCTCGATATCATCCTTCGTCATCCGTTCGGTGCTGAGAATCAGAACCCGAATAATCTTTTCCGAGAGCTGAACGGACTTTTCAATCTCCTGGATTTTCCGGCCGTCCGCCCTGAAATAACAAAGGAGATATGTCCCCCTCCCTGTACGTTTAATATCATAGGCCAGCCTCCTGTCGTCCCATTTTCTCATCGAGACAATCTCAGCCTCAGCCTTTTCGAGTATCTTATTGATAGCCGCGTTAACTCCATCCCAATCCGATGCAGCCTTGGCTGAATCAACAAGAAACATCCCTTCATACAATTTTTTCTCTGCCATAGTTTCCAAGCTAATTACCTCCCGCTAAATTACGTGCCGGGTATTTGTTTCGGCGCCATACACGTAATGCATAATGGTTACTCACTAACACTATTAAATTTATTCATAGCTGTCTCGATACCATATTCGATCCAGCACAACACTGCATCCCGCGCCCGTTCTATAGCCGCGACCAGTAGCGGCTCCTGTTCCTCTGCCGGCTTATCGAGGACATAATTGACGGCCTCTCTTTCGGCACTTCGGCCGATACCGATTCGACAACGAGCAAATTCAGTTTTGCCGAGTTTCTCTATAATATCCGCCAGGCCATTATGGCCGCCGGCTGAGCCTTTTGCCCGAACACGAATTCTGCCCGGCTCAAGGTCCATATCGTCGGTGACTATTATTAGCTCACCGATATTAAGCTTGTAAAAACCCATTGCCGTTGCTACGGCCTGGCCGCTGCGGTTCATAAACTGCCACGGCTTTAACAATATTAACTTTTTATCTGCAAATTCGCACGACTCGAAACGAGCGCTGAATTTTCTTTTTCTTACCTTTATGCCTACCGTCTCAGCCAGCAAATCAATAACCTTGAATCCGGTATTGTGTCTCGTATCAGCATACTCGTCGCCCGGATTTCCCAGCCCGACGATCATTCTCATATCGTCCATCGTTTACTTCTGCCCGGCCCGGCTTATTTTTCTTTCGAAGGTTCCTCGGCCTCAGGTTCCTTAGGTTCGCCTATAACCTCAGGAGCAACCGGCGTCTCTTCCTCAAGCTGTTCGGTAGTCTTGGCGGCGGCAACCAAATGACACGTAACTAAAAGCATCTCCGGTGAGCTTGACAGTGTTATGCCGTCCGGAAGCTCTATGTCGCCGGCATGCAGGGCGTCACCAACATGCACATCTTTCACTGAGACGACGATCATTTCCGGAATGTCAATTACCTTGCACTCAATTTCCAAACGGTCTACATGTTCCTCGATAATACCGCTTTCATGCGTACCCGCAGCAGTGCCTTTAAGCTCAATCGGGATCATTACTTTGACAATTTCGGTTACGTTAACCCGCATCAAATCCACATGAATGATGTTTTTTCCCAGATGGTCGTACTGTATCTCTTTGACAATCGTCTTTTCTTTCTTTTTGCCGATCTGGACATCCATCAGTCGATGCCCGTGATGCAGTCCTTCGGTAAAGCTGTGTGCATCCAAAGAAATAGCCGCCGGCTCTTTCTTGTGGCCGTACACGATCGCAGGTATTCTGCCCTGCTCGCGCACCTTCCGGACGGTTTTTGAGCCGGTCTGCTCTCGAACTTCCGCTTTTAAGAGTAAAGTTTTTTTCATGTCCCGTATCCCGATCAAATATTATTAAACAAGTTACTAACCGATTCGTTTCTGTGAATTCTTTTTATTGCTTCGCCTAACATAGCGGCTACGCTTAAAACTTTGATATTACTGATCTTTTTAGACGTCTTGTTCAGAGGTATCGTATCGGTAACTACCACCCGGTCAATTGGCGCCTTTGCCAACCGTTCCAATGCCTGCGGAGCAAAAACGCCATGCGTGGCGCCGACATACACTTTCTCGGCTCCGCGCTGCTTTGCCAGCCCGGCGGCACTGCAGATTGTCCCGGCAGTGGCAATAATATCGTCGCACATCAGGATGTTTCTGCCGCGGACCTCGCCGATAATCTCCTGAGCTTCCACCTTGCTGCCGCTCAGGCGTTTTTTGTGTACAATCGCCAGATCTCCGCCGAGGTGTGTCGCGTATTTGGACGCCATTTTCATATTACCCACGTCCGGCGAGACAACCGTCAGATTATTGATCTTCAAATCCCGGAAATATTTGCCCAAAACCAGCTCGCCTGCCAGATGGTCTACCGGTATATCGAAAAATCCCTGGAGCTGGTGTGCGTGCAGGTCGATCGCCAGCACCCTGTCGGCGCCGGCGGTGGTAATCATATTTGCCACCAGTTTTGCCGTTATGGGTACTCGCCCCTCGTCTTTTCTGTCCTGCCGGGCGTAGCCGAAGTATGGTATTACCGCCGTGACCCGGCTGGCACTGGCCCTTCGCAGGCAGTCCAAAAAGATTAAAAGCTCGACCAAGTGCTCATCGACAGGATCACACGTCGACTGCACGACAAAGCAATCTCTGCCGCGGACATCATCTTCCACCCTGATGAATTTTTCGCCGTCCGGAAACCTGTCGATCTTTGCGCCACCCAGCGGAATCTCCAGATACTTACAAACGTCGCCGGCTAATGCCGGATTACTGCTGCCGGAAAATATCTTCAGATTATCATTAAGAAACATCTATTTTGGCCTTTCCACTCAATCCACTCATACTTCCTTGTAAAACCACCGTTCCGGCACTTACGTTTGAGCCGTCTTTCAGCTCGAGTGGAGCTATCAGAACCGTGCCGGAACCGATATAGCAACTATCACCTATGTTTGTCATGTTCACTTTTTCGCCGCCGAAAGCGAAGTAATCTTCTTTCTTTTTCTAAATAGTCAAAAATTAATATTTAGTAAATAGCAAAAGCTACCCGACCAGGACTCGAACCTGGAATATGGCCACCAAAAGGCCATGTGTTGCCAATTACACCATCGGGTAACACGAAATAATGATTATTGATTATTGTTTAATGATAAATTAAAGAAATTACTTTCTTTTTGCCAATAATCATTACGACGCTGTCACGGAGACCGTTTTGTCCCGGCCCGATTTGGCCCTGTCGGAGGCTTGAGTCAGCCACGCCGTGATACTGCCGACCCCAATCAATTTACGATTTATGATTGCCGACTTACGATTTCAATCGTAAATCATAACTCGAAAATCGAAAATCACAAAAGCTACCCCATTCGACAGGGCAAATTTTCAATTTTAGAAATATACCCGATACACAACCGCAAAGCAACACTTTTTCACAAAAAAAATGCCCCGCCCCAAAATCCGCCACAAAAGTCCCAAAAAGGAAGAAAAAACCGCTCTTGAGAATGATTAGCAGCGTATTGAGTCGTGCGTATTGCTAATTGCCTATCGAGATTCTGAATTCCGTCGTTTCTGTTTTCGCAAATAATCCGTGATAAATAGACTCAAATGTGATAGTTTACAACCTACGGATACCGAACGAGGCAGTCTTGACGCATTTGTTTGGAGAATTCAATTCGCCAAAGACTATTTTAGGAGAAGTTCTCATGAGAATCTCACGTTTGATCGCAGGCATTTCAGGCACAATGGTGCTGATCGT
>CBDVBU010000220.1:0-6468 GCA_965372295.1 uncultured Phycisphaerae bacterium | reverse complement strand
TTATTAGTTTCTTTAGCACAGACAAGGAGAATGAAGTTATGGCAGTAAAGATACATTATGAAAATGATGCTCCTATCGATGCCTTAAAGGGCAAGAAAGTGGCGGTTGTCGGCTACGGCAGCCAGGGCCATGCGCACAGTCAGAATCTACGCGATAGCGGCGTCGAGGTTGCGGTCGCCGAGCTGGAGGGGACGGACAATTATAAGCTCGCGGTCGAGCATGGCTTTAAGCCAACCGATATAAAAACAGCTATGGACGGGGCAGCTCTGATAATTGTTACGCTCCCCGATGAGATTCAGGCGAAAGTTTACGCCGACCACATCGGGCCTAACCTGGTAGCGGGCCAGACGCTCGGTTTTTGTCATGGTTTCAATATTCATTTCAAGTATATTGTCCCGCCGGAGGATGTGAACGTTGTGATGATTGCTCCGAAGGGGCCGGGACATCTGGTTCGCAGCGAGTATGAAAAAGGCGGCGGCGTGCCGTGCCTGGTGGCGGTTGAGCAGGATGCGACCGGCGATGCAAAGCAGATTGCCCTTGCATGGGGTAATGGTATCGGTGGCGCCCGGGCGGGGATTATCGAAACTACGTACAAAGAAGAGACGGAAACGGACCTGTTCGGCGAGCAGTGCGTTCTTTGCGGCGGTCTGACCGCGCTGATCAAGGCCGGTTTCGAGACGCTGGTCGAAGCAGGGTACCAGCCTGAAATTGCTTACTTCGAATGTATGCACGAGGTGAAACTGATCGTCGATTTGATGTATCAGGGCGGGATGAGCTATATGAGATACAGCATCTCCAATACCGCCGAGTATGGCGATTTGACCCGCGGGTCGAGAATTATCCCGCCGCAGACCAAAGATGAGATGAAGAAGATTCTGACGGAGATTACGTCCGGTGAATTCGCCAAGGAATGGGTCGACGAGTATAAATCGGGACTGAAGAATTTCAATGAGCTATACGACAAGGACCACGACAGCCAACTGGAAAACGTTGGAAGAGAACTGCGTAATATGATGAAGTGGATCGATTCCAAAGAAGTCTAAAGATAGACTCACAGAAGGAGTATTGCAATGCGGCGGAAGATGCTTGCTGTGTATTGTTATGCCGGCTTGCTTGTCGGTATTCTGCTTGCAGGCTGTTCTATCGTATCTTCACCGGCCGGAGCGCAGGGTCAACAGCTTTCCGACCAGGAGGAGCTATCGGCGCCATACGACCAGATCACGCTGAAAAAGAGCCTCACTCTCGATGCTCTGCCTAAGATTCGAAGGTCCCAAAGTGAGCATGGTTTGCTCCTGGCGGAAACCGAGACGGTCAGTCACAGTGATCGTGTTGTTGCTTCGCTGGGACAGAGCCAGGATGGCTCCAGGACATGGTTCAATATGGTGACCTTCCACGAGTATCGGCTCAACGTCATACGGAAGTACTTCTTTGCCGTCGATGACAGGGCCGGGAGTTTGCGCGCCCGGGCCAGGCGAGGTCTTCGCTTCGACTGCGAAATGGTGCTTGGGAAAGAAGTGCCTGGCGAATCTCGCGCATCTGAAAACGCGAGGCGGATCGCAATACTCAGGTACGTCCTGGCTCAAATGCGCAAGGACATAAAGGACCTTGGCGACGATGTAGATGTTCCCGGTCAGTATAATAAGAAACTGGACGTTTGCGGGATGCTCATCAATCAGATGTTTGAGACGGTGCTGGTAAAACTCGAAGCATCACCCGTGCTGGCGATGAGATTGAGTGAAGCCGGCGGGGCCGAGTTCGATCACATTAATTTTGACAAGGGCGCGGTCCGGATGGCCGTTGTAGATGATACTGTGGCAGTCCAAATCCGCTTCGGTTCGTTCGCACGCACACCACGTGGCAATTAATAATCATTTATCAATCGAAAAGAGTGGGTCTGTAAGCCGAGTTCTGTGTCCCGCCTTTGAAGGCGGGCGGCGACCATTTATCTTGACCAACCGTTGCCGGTTGGCTCTGCCTTACGGCAAGCGACCTACCCGCCGGCAGAGCGGCAATATTAGCCGCTCATACTCGGGCCGAGTTTCCGGCTTACTTGGTCTTGCAGGCGGTGGGGTTTACCCTGCCGGCACCGTCACCGGCGCCGCGGTGCGCTCTTACCGCACCATTTCACCATTGCCTGTTCCCGTAGGGACATCGGCTGTGTATTTTCTGCGGCACTTTCCCGCGGGTCACCCCGGGTGGCCGTTAGCCACCACCGCGCCCTGTCCTGCTCGGACTTTCCTCCGGCTTGAAAAAGAAGCCGGCGACCGCCCAACCCACTCTTTTTAATTGATTATTTACTATTTACTATTTATTATTTACTCAAACTGACCGTTTTTGAGTCGTATGCTACAACAAATCGTCCAATAACAATAAAATAACACAAATTGTCATTCCCGCGAAAGCGGGAATCCACTTTATCGCTACATTTCTGGATCCCTGCTTTCGCAGGGATGACAGTACAACTCGGTCAGTTTGAGTTATTTACTTTTCAAGGTTATTATATCATGAATCCGGTTCAGGTGGAACTCTCGAATTTCTCCATCAATAATACGTCCGTATCCGACCGCGGTTCATCATCGCGCTAACTCTATATGTTCTTTATAATGCTCATCGTCGGTTTCGGGGAAATCCCTTCTGTAGTGTACTCCCCGGCTTTCCCGGCGTTCTTGGGCGGATTGGGCTATAAGCAGAGAGGCGGTGAGCATATTCTGACATTCCCAGCCATCGGGCGAGTCGAAGATTTTGTCCATCACGTACCTTTGCCAGAATCTTATAATTTCCTGGACCTCTGTGAGGGGCTGGTCTAGGCGGGTAATTCCGACGTTTCGCCACATGAGTGCTCGAAGCGAGTTCCTGACGTCGTCGGCATCCAGCCGTGTTCGGTCCGAATGGGGGATCTGGTATTTTATCAGGGGGTGCTTGAGATGGGCGACGGTTGCTTTTTTCTTTTGCGAAATCTCCTGCCCGGCAATTTTTCCGAACACCAGCCCTTCGAGCAGTGAGTTGCTGCCGAGCCGGTTTGCGCCGTGCAGGCCGGTAGAGGCGATTTCGCCGCAAGCGTAAAGACCCTCGATGCTCGTTTTGGCCGAGAGGTCGGTTTTTACGCCGCCGATCATATAATGGGCGCTCGGCCGCACCGGGATCAGGTCGTTAGTGATGTCGATATCGAAACTTTCGAGCAGTTCGTTAATCCATGGGAATCTTTTTGCGAAATACGCTTTTTCGAAGTGCCGGACATCCAGATAGACATGCGTCGATTCGGTTTTTCGCATCTGGGCCAGGATTGCCCGGCTGACAATATCGCGCGGAGCAAGCTCGGCGGCTTCGTGGTATTCCTTCATAAAACGCCGGCCTTTGCTGTCCAGCAGGATCGCACCTTCGCCTCGAAGCGTTTCGGTAATCAGGGCACGCGTGGCGCCTGCGATGTAGAGCGTTGTCGGATGGAACTGTACTAACTCCAAATCCCTCAGCACGGCGCCCGCCCGGTAAGCCATAGCGATGCCGTCGCCGGTGGCGGCTTCCGGGTTCGTAGTTTCACGATAGAGCCGGCCCGCTCCGCCGGTAGCCAGAATCGTATTTGCTGCCCAGATGATTTGTGGTCCTCTCTTACGTTCGTAGCCGATGATTCCCACGCACGTATTGTCGTCGTTGGTGAGCAAATCGATCGTGAAGAAATTCTCCAGTATTCTTATGTTGGAATTCCGTCTGGCTCGATCTATCAATGCCTCAGCAATCGCCCGTCCGGTTTCGTCGCCGTGAGCGTGAGCGACACGAGGGTAGCTGTGACCGCCTTCGAGTGTAGCGGCGATATGGTTTTCTTTCAGATCGAACTCGGTGCCCCATTCGAGCAGTTGCTCTACAAGTTCCGGTCCCCGGCGAATGACCAGATCAACGACGCCTTCATCACAGATTCCGCAGCCGGTTTTGAGCGTATCGGCGATATGTGATTCGAATGTATCTGCTTTATCGAGTACCGAGGCAATGCCGCCCTGGGCTTTGAAGGTGTTGCTGTCTTCGGCGTTACCCTTGCAGACGATTACTACGCTGTGGCGTTCGGCTGCTTCGAGTGCGGCACGAAGACCAGCAATACCGGCCCCTATCACCAGGCAGTCAGTAAAAAGCTGGTGCGCGGAGATAGAGTCAACATTTACCAGATAGCGTCTGAATTCCGATTTTTCAGCCATAATTTTAATGCTCGATCACGTTTAGAGCGTTTCGGTTTTTGGCTCCTTGCGGCTAAGGGCAACCTGATCCGTAAATACTCTCTCGTCGTCGGCATACTTGAGAACGAATGCCTGAAGCTCTTTCGTCGATCCCGTCAGAACAAGCCTGTCGCCGACAGATGTATGTTCGGCTGCGCTCGGATTTTCCTTAAGCAGCTCTTCCATTTTGGATTCTAACGTTAATCGCAATTTCAACTGGGGTTCTATAGAGTCTACCTTCACAAATGTATGAGCTGGTATCAGGAATAGAGAGTTATAGGGCCAGTCCATCTTGTTCGGGTCTTCCGGATCCCAGGGCAATTCGCTTGGGAAAATGTCCAGGAAAAGCTTGTTCTGCAGTTTCACGAGGTACACCACAAACGAACCTTTCTTTCCCTCCTCATCGGTAAAAATCAATTTGTATGCATTTTTCGGTTCGTCAATACTCTTGAATTCCCAGGTGGTTTTGGGATTGCTGGGGTCATCCACCCATGTGCCGTACAGTTTTTTATCCACCACGATATCTTTTTCCGTATATAGCGGGTGCAGCGATATTACAGGCACACAGCCGCCTAAAATGGTAGCGAGCATATAAAAGAGAAGTTTTTTTGTCTTCATTTTCGAACTCCTTGAAGTATTGATAATTCTATGAAACCGCCATCTTCTGTTTTCATTTTCGATTATCGATTATCAATTGTCAATTGCAAAGCCGGGCCAAAACCGATAAATTGCGGCGTTTAAGAACTTAAGTTAATAATCAGAAGACTTTAATGAAGGATGATGTGCATTGGATATGGACTTATTTGGTTGGGTAGTAGTTGCTGTTTGTGCCGTGATGGTTGGAACAGCCAAAACCGGATTGCCCGGACTTGGTATCCTCATAGTGCCCCTGATGGCGTTGGTTCTTCCGACGCGACAGTCGACCGGGATATTGCTGGGCATCCTGATTCTGGCGGATTTGTTTGCGATTACGTACCACAGGCGCAATGCCAGATGGGGGCACGTGCTGCGTCTGCTTCCGGCGGCTTTTGCAGGGATTGTGGCGGGATACTTTGTTTTGAAGTTCGTCAACGACCAGCAGCTCAAGCCGATTATCGGGGGAATCGTTCTGGTAATGTTGGGCGTTAGTTACAGGCGGACCAGGGCCAGAGGCGGAAATGCACCGGTTCCGACACAATGGTGGTTTGCCGTCGGGCTCGGATTCATGGCGGGAGTTACGACGATGATGGCCAACGCCGCCGGGCCGATCATGATTATTTATCTGCTGGCGATGCGGCTGCCCAAAGTCGAATTTGTGGGAACCGCAGCGTGGTTCTTTTTTGTCGTTAACTGGCTTAAAGTGCCGTTCAGCGCCAATTTGGATTTGATGACGGCAGAATCCGTGAAACTCAATTTGATGATGCTGCCGTTCATCGCCATCGGGGCGGTTGCGGGAATATTCCTGCTAAAACGAATCCCGCAGAAGGCATTTAACGTTATAGTGCAGATTCTGGCCGCCGCGGCAGCTATCAAACTTCTATTTTAATTGAAAAGCCTCATCATTGGTGAAATAGAATTGCTTTGCAAAACAGTGCTCAAAGAGAGATGATTGAAGCCATGCATGGGCGTCAGAGCAAAGATAAATTTAGCGCCGTCAGGGAACGGATGCTCAAGTGGGACCTGAGTGGGCGTGATATTACCGATTCTCGTGTCTTGGCTGTGATGGCTGAGGTTCCGAGGGAAGAGTTCATACCGCAGTCGCACCGGTCACAGGCCTATGCCGACGGTCCTCTGCCCATCGGGATGGATCAGACCATTTCCCAGCCGTATATTGTTGCCCTGATGACCCAGGAATTGCGCGTTGATCGGGAATGTGAGGTTCTAGAGATCGGGACCGGCAGCGGATACCAGACTGCGGTCCTGAGTAAGCTGGTAAAAAAGGTCTATACGATAGAACGATTCAGTGAGTTGGCTGATTCGGCCCAGACGGTTTTGAGCAAACTGGGCATTAGCAACGTTGAGTTTTATGCCGGTGACGGCAGCAGTGGCTGGCCGGCTTCACGATTGCCGCCTTCGGGATGTTTCGACAGGATTATGATTACCGCTGCGGTGCCGGAGATGCCGGAATCCCTGGTCGGGCAGCTTGCCGATGGCGGTCTGATTGTTGCCCCTGTGGGTGGCAGAGGAGTGCAGGGGTTGGTGGCCTGTGAAAAGAGGGCAGACAAACTCATTACCAGAGCGATCTGTGATGTTCGCTTTGTCAGGCTTATCGGTAAACACGGATTCG
>CBDVBU010000219.1:0-6469 GCA_965372295.1 uncultured Phycisphaerae bacterium | reverse complement strand
GCGATGGCATTCTTAACTGCTGCGATGAGTCTCGATAGAAACGCCAGGGACGTGCGATCACTCTTAATCGAGTTTGCCTGTCGGGAAACGGGATGGGATTATTCCAATCTGGTCTATAGCTTGCTCATTGACTATGTAGATGAATCCGCCGATCTTGAGGTGGCAACAAATGCGGTTGAATATTTACTTGAACGGATGAACTCTCGTGAAGCGAGGGAGAAGCTTCTTGAGCGGATGCTGGGGACTTTAGGCAGTAAGAATAAGATCCTAAGCTCCGAACTGGCTACTAAACTTGGCATATTGAAAGCTGAGAAGGCGGATTTGGAAGCTGCCGAGTTTTACTTTATGCAGGCCTATAAGAACAATCGATATAACTGGAAGGCCTTTGCCAAGCTGGCCGAAATCAAGCCCGAACGGATCGGCTCTGCAATACATCTTGAACGTTTAAGATTAGCGATACGTGAGAATCCATCGGAAATCGAAGTTGCAATTAGTTTTGCGCAACAAGCCGAGCGTCTGCAGCTCTACGAGACATCTGCTTCGGTTTATAAATATTGTGCCGACTTATTTAATTATCTTTACCCGTCTGAGACATTGCCGGCACGAATCTATCTGCCCTGGGCCATCAGCAGCTACAATTCGAGGCAAAATCAATCCCAATGCCTGGAAATTGCCAAGCGTGTCCGGCAGGAAGGCGGATTTGACCTGCGCCTGGAGTCTATTGCGGGCAAAGCGGCAATTAAAATGGGTGACATTGAACTGGCTACCCTGATATTCCAGGCTATCGAAGAAAAAACTCAACGGCTCCTGGCGCTGCAAGGTTCAAATATAAATACAGTTCAATCAGATAGTCCGGATGGTGAGTATTCACAGCAGGATTATAATAAACAATTGGCCTGGTTTTATTCCTTTTCTCTGCCGGTTCCGGCCAAGTCATTGAGCTGGGCTAACAAAGCTTTTGCAACCGAGCCCAATTCACCTGTGACAGCGGCTATTTTAGCTTATGCGCTTACGATGAATAATCAGATTGAATGGGCCAAGCCCCTTGTTAATAATTTCGAGAAGACTCAAATCGCTGATTTAACGCAGGCTATGATTCAACTGACAGAGGGGCAGAATGATCTGGCGGTTGAGACTCTTAATTTGGCAATTGCCAGGGATCCCGGGTCGTTTGCAGCCGAGCGTGCAAAAGAAATTCTCACTCAACAGGGCAAAGAATACGTTCCTCCGGCCGAAACTAATACTGTTTTATCTGCATTACAAAATGTATTCGGCCAAACACTCGTTCCTGTGTTTACTCCTCCGGAGCGGATGATCACGGCACAGCTTCAAATTCAGGGAAGTGTGTTTCCATACGGCAGCGAATTCAGTGGGGCTATAGTAATAACAAATCATTCTTCCGAGCCGCTGGTAATCAGTGATTATAGCTTGTTTAAAGGTCATATCAGAGTTGACGCCGTTATTAGTGGAGATATTAATAAAAATATACCGAATTTAGTGTTCAGAAGGCTGCGGGGAGCCTTTCTCATTGAGCCTGGTCGAAGTATTCTTGTTCGGCTGCGACTTATTACCGGCGAACTCAGAAACACGCTCCTTACATATCCACAGGCATCTCTCGATATAGAATTTATCCTTTACCTCGATCCAGTAGTCACAAATGATGGTAAGGTTGCCAACAGGCTCGTTTATATCCAGCCGGGCAGGGTGAGCATAAAGCGTCCGGGCATTGAACTTACCGGTAAATATCTACGAAACGAGTTTAATTCGATCTCAACGGCTCCTGTTGACCAAAAAATCAAGACCGCACGGCTTTTTACCGGACTCTTGAAGGAACAGTATGCAATGTCTAATCGTAAGCTGCCTTACAGATTTATGTATGCCGATTGGATGGCGCCTTTATTGAGGAGTGCGTTGTCGCATAAATCAGGGCTGCTCCTTAATCCTGCCGATGATGAGTGGGTCGTTAAGGTGCATACGATGGCTGATATGCTTTCTTTGCCGATGGATCACGGGCTAATCAGTCCAGTGGCGGAGAATTTGAATAATACGAAATGGCCCGTTCGTCTGATGGCTATTTATCTGCTGACCACAATTCCGGACAGCCAATTCAATCAGGTTCTGGACTGGACTGCAAAAAATGACCCAAGCAAGACTGTTCGCGATATGGCAATTGTCTTAGGCAGGGATATGTCAGGGCGCCAAAAGCAATTATAAAAGGGCACTAAAGTGTGAAAAATTCGGATTTGAACCTATCAAGCGGGATTCGCGTAAAATCAGTGAAAACCTTATAAAATTTCGGCTTGGTTCAAATAAGTCAGATTCCGTATAACATTGATTTGAGGATGGTTGCACTGCTTTTGTAGCTTTGCCATCCCCAAGCTGCGCTTGAGGCTGCCACCCGGCGCGTAGAATCAGGGAAAACCTTATAAAATTTCTTCGAAAAATAGGTTGTAATATTGTGATAATTTTGTAAGATTCCGTGTCCTATTAGTAACTGAGGTTTTAGAAAAGCAGTTATAAGCTCTGTTTTTTTTGAAAGGATTACGTAGATGCCAGCTAAAGTAGATGAAGAGAAATGCACTGGTTGTGAAACCTGTATAGCAGAGTGTCCAAGCGAAGCGATCAAGATGGTCGAGGATAAGGCCGTAATCGATGAGGAAGGCTGTGTTGATTGCGGAGTTTGCGTTGACGCCTGCCCGGAGGAAGCAATCAGCATGGAGTAAATCAGGTTGGCCCCATCGTCTAGGTAGGCCTAGGACACCGGGTTTTCAACCCGGCAACAGGGGTTCGAATCCCCTTGGGGCTATTTGTTTATCGGCCAGGAATGCGGTTTTTAGCGTTTCTTGCCGTCCCTGTCTTTGTATATAGCTTTATAAATCCTCATAATGTCACCTCTTTCTTTTTATCAGCTTTTGCTTTCTAAATTCTCTAAATGACTTTTAATGAATTTCTCTATGCCCATAGCAACCTCATCTTTAAGTACAGCCGGGCTTTGTGCTACCCATACTGTGAAATTGTAAAGCTCCTGCGCATCCACCGCAAGCCACTTGCCGTTCCTATGCAAAAACACAAACAGAGTAGTCAGCGCGATTCTCTTATTGCCATTCTGAAAAGGATGGTTCTTTATCATAAGGTAAAGCAAAATGCCTGCCTTTGCAACCAGTGAAGGATATAGGGATTTTCGCGAAAACTTCTGAAAAGGAGTTAGCAGGCAGCTTTCAAGGATATGCGGAAAGCGTGTCGAATAATCCGGTATTGGCTCGTCAAAAGCGAGCAATTCCCTGGCCAGATTAAAAGCGATGTGCTCAACATCTGCCGTAGTGATGATTTTCATTCCTCACCTAACTTTCTCAATACTTCGCCGTACTCTTTTACAGCCTTTTTAACGGCCTTTTCGATTTGGCCTTTGTCTTTAGCGGTCAGTTTTTTTCCGAGTATATAGGCCACTTCTTTGTCCTTTATGACATATATATGGCCAATCTTTTCGGCTTTAATTTGGCCTTTCCTAACCTTCCTGTAAACTTCAATACGGCTTAATCCTAACAGTTTAGCTAATTGTGGTATTGTGATATACTTTTGATTAACCATGTATCCTACCGATAGTTATGATGTTACTATATTGGTTTATGGTAACATTAGTTACCTACTTTTGTATAAAGTAACATTACTATCGGCAGAATTCAAGTATAAAATCCCAAAATTTATTGACTTTTTTCAACAGCCTCGGCGGCAAGCAATGTTTAAAAAACAGAGGATAAATTACCGATCTTGGCTTCCGACTCTAACCGGTCCGTTGGGAGCTTGTATTTTCTTGCCGCATATTTCAAAGGCATTAAGCTGTTTTCCATATATCTACCTCAAGTCATTCATTGACGTATCTGCAAATAGATGGAATCGCTCGTTAAATTGCTCAGGTGGAATGAAAAAGCCCCTTTAAGGGCAAGAAGGCAGGAAAATATATTTTAAGAATTTTTAGAAAATCGCTACCGTGTCGCTTTTTTGTCGCTCAGTTTTTTTTAGGCTCGCGTTCAAGTTTTGTTTTGCGGATACCAACTTGCCCGCTGTTAAGGATTTTGGTTTCGGGATTGAGTTTATAAACTCCATTGCCGAGTATAATCAACTTATGAAGATTATCCCTACCGATTTGACGACGCAATTGGTCAACATTATTCTTGTTATCCTGTGCCCCCTCAAACCTGGATATGAGACGGTCATTCTTGAGAGCTGAACAAAGGTCTTTCGAAAAGTTCCAAACCTTTTCACTTGTTATTGGATACGTTGTTATGCCGATTGTTACTGTCCGCTTGGCAAGATCCAAAGCCCTATAAACCGGGATACCTGTTTGATCCTGTCCGTCTTTAGCTTGTGACCGGTAGCTGGTTGCATTCTTCACAGCCTTCAATAATCCGTCTCGTTCTTGTGCGGTAATAGACCGGCCCCAAGCCCCTATGCTTACCAAGCCGTTCAATGGCAGAATCTCCACGTCGTGCGGTGGAGGTGTCATGCTTTTATCTTGCTTACAGAGCCTTTTTGCAACGCTTCGGGCTTCGGAGTAGGCTTGCCTTAACGTCTCATCCGTGTTGCGGTCAACTAAAGCCACATGGCCTGACTTAGGTTTGCCTGGGCCGAAATGGATTCTCCTGCCGGTCACAGCCTTCATAAGATCGTTTATTGCTTCAGCAAGCTCTTGGGGGCTGTCATAGTGGTCGAAATACATTTTTCACCTGTCTTTTTCGGGTCGTTTTGAACAGCGGCAGGCTGGACAGGTAAAAAACCGTGCTGCTGCTCAAACCGCTTGACAGGTGTACGGCCTGCCGTCCCGAATTTTCCTTTATTTGTCCCTAATTCTACGAGATTCTGGGCAAAATGTCTATATTTTGGTAGGATTTTGCTTGTTTCTCTGTCTCTGAGCGTTTATACTTAATCTTTCGTGCGAGAAAGGATTCGATGATAAAGCAAGGAGAAAGTAGCTATTTCTGTTAAAATTAATATGGGGGAACTTTTTGAAGGGAGAAAGAAATGAAACAAGTAATTAAGAAAAAAGCACAAGAAATAAGCTCAAATTTGATCTGGTTGGTAGTAGTCACACTTGCATTTATTTATATGGTTCCTGCCATATCTAAGGGAGATGAATCCAACGCTCCGGTGAAGAAAGGCCAGAAATACATCAAGAAAGATGTCGTTAAGAGAGACGATTCAGGCAAGCTTATGACAGACAAATCAGGCAGCTACATATTTGTTCCGGTTTACGAGCCGGTGCCAGATGAGGTTCCGCCAGTTGAACTACCTCCAATTCAGTCACTGGTTATATCCCCGACTTTCAGAACAAAATTGCAGAAAGAATCTGTGTACATAGGCCCAGAGATATACACCTACAGATATAAAGAACCCAGCTTCATGGAGAATGAAGGTATTTTTTACGGGATGCATTTCGGTTGTACCTCTCGTGATTGGGTGTCTGATTCTTCGTCAAACGGTGGATCTGTGTTCAAGGCTGAGGGTAGGTTTGCTTTTGGCCGGGTAGATTATGATGGCGCACTAATGGATGGGACGCCATATAAAATAAACGGCATAAATGATCTTGTCCTTGAAGGGAGATTGTTGTTGGGTGCTGATATGCTGATTCGAGATATTCTGGGTACGCTGTATTCAGGAGTAGGATATCGATATTTGAATAATGATACATCCTTCGATCCCGCTGGCTATGAACGGGAGTCAAATTATCTTTATATCCCGTTGGGAGGTGAGATTTATACCAACCTTAAGGCTGACTGGTATTGGGGAGCCAGAATCGAGTTCGACTATTTGGCTTGGGGGATGCAAAAAAGCCATCTAAGTGATATCGGTCTCAATGACGTTCATAATCGCCAGAACAGCGGTTATGGTTATCGAGCTTCTGTCCGTTTTGAACATAAAAGCAAAGATGCAGTTTTCGCTATTGAACCGTTTTACAGATATTGGGATATCGACAAATCAGAAGTCAAATATGGAAGTGTGTTCGAGCCATCGAATGACACCAAAGAAATCGGTGTTCAGCTTTTTTGGATGTTCTAAAATTCCTAGTTTCGTGGCCTTATAATAAGCTATCTGGCCGTGAGGATACCTATCCTCGTGTTTCAAGCTGCTTTTCTATTCGCTCAATGCGTTCTTCGAGGTCTACAAGTTCTCGTCGTTTGAGAAAGTGGCCAATAATATCGTTAGCCGTCAGACGTTTTACCCGGTCGTCGCCGGTATCCAGTAGCCCCACTATAGGTCTACGCGACGAATAACCTTACGACTCAAAGTGGAAAACCAAATTTCAATTTGGTTCAGCCAGGATGTATTGGATGGATGGCTGTTAAATGGAACACCGCATGTTTTGACAGATTGTTTAAAACTTCTTACGCTGACGGACTGTTTTAGTCTGGCCCAGATCGCATTTGACGGGAATCTATCCGAAATTAACGGTCACAATCTATTCTTTTGCCGG
>CBDVBU010000218.1:0-6486 GCA_965372295.1 uncultured Phycisphaerae bacterium | reverse complement strand
TGGCCACCAACGGCGCTCTGGACTGGAGCAGCCACAAACGGCTTGGAAAATATATCCACAAGCCCGGCGTCCGCAAGACTCACTGGGAATTCATCCGCAATCGCGTGGGAAGCAACGACAAGGCGCGCTATGAGCTTTGTGCGGTGGACACCCATCCGGGCATGGACGGGACCTTTGTAATCGAGAACAACATCTTTGAGAACCTCCGGCACGGAATAGGGATTCGGGATGGTTCCGGCCTCATCAGCCACAATGTTTTTCGCAACCTCCGAACTGTTACCAAATTCCGCTCCCTGGTTGCCATCTCCGTCAGTTACGGCACGCATAATAACATACCGGTTGAGGGCTGTATGCCGCACAATATTGAAATCGAGAATAATGTCTTCCTGATGAAAGAAGGTATCAAATACGAGAAGTATTCCCTGGGCAAAGCGGAGAACATTACGATTGACGGCAAGCTGGTTCCCAAGACCAGAGTTAAGCGCCCTCCGCTGCCCATCCCCCAGTTGCAAGAGATGGGTGAAGACGACATCCTCCGATGGCGGGAGGACCGCAGGCAAAAGTGATACGGGCGCACGTAGGAACACTGGCGAGGTGTTTAAGAAGTCATTGAAAGAGGATTCGGCGGAGTTCGGCGACGAAGGCTTGTTTTGTTGAGTTCTTGTCGATAAACTGAAAGCAAGACAATATCACAAAGAATCTATGAGATTATTCGAGGAAATCGGAAAAGCGAAAGGCACCGATGGAACAGAGACCTGCGACCGAGAGTATATCGAAGATGCACAGACCATTGTCGAGGTACATCACGTTGCTGTTGTGGATTTTGGTTGCCGGTGTTCGTCCAGCCGTTACGGCCATCGCTCATGCTGCTGACTTGCCAAAAGTTCAGGTCAGCGACAACCACAGATTCCTGGTAAAAAAGGATGGTACACCGCTTGTCTGGATTGGAGACACACTCTGGGATTGGCACAAACTGAAACCGCCGGAACTGGACGAGTACCTCGACAAGCGGGCTTCTCAAGGTTTTACGGTGATTCAAACGCAAATCGCCGCCTATGGCAAGGCCACTTACAACGGGCAGTGGTGCTTCGGTGGCCCAAAACACAAGGATATCACCAAACCGCAGGATGAATATTGGCGGTACGGGGATTTGTGGCTGGAGAAGATCGAACAGCGCGGTATGTACGCGGCGGTGGGGTTAAGTTGGATCATCAACCACTGGAGCAAATACGATAAGGCCGGGGACCCCGCGAAGCGATTCAGCGAGACCGATTTCTACAACTACGGCAAATGGGTGGGCAATCGCTACAAAGACCGCAACAACATCATTTGGCTGGGCCTGAATGAGGCGACGTATTCGAATGCTCCCGTCGATAAGATCAAGGCGGTGTGCAGGGGGATACGAGACGGCGATTCAGGGTGCAAAATCCTTACCTTGCACCCTCTGGCCGGAGGGGGTACTTCCAGGGTATTCGGCGACTTTGTTGACTTCAACGCCTGGCAGACGGCTCGCCTTCTGGCGCCCGCAAGTTTGCCTTACTTGCGCAGTGTGTCGGGCTGGGAGGATGCCGGAACGCTCACAGTGTGGGAAGCGATCGCTGCCGATTACGAGAAAAGCCCGGCAAAACCCGTCATTGACTTGGAAGCGTGGTATGAAGGGCATCTGGATGATATGCTCGGTGGGGGGAGGAGCAATTGCAGGGCAACGGCGTGGCATTGTCGCCGAAGAGCGTACTTTGTCATCTTTGCGGGCAGTTTTGGGCATACCTACGGTGCCGAAGGTCTCGCGTACCAGATCAAGGGCGACAGTTGGAAACAAGGGCTACACCTTCCTGGCGGCGAGGACATGGGGCACATTACGCGACTACTCATCTTGCCCGAGCGTCCGTTTCTGAAACTGGTTCCGGATCAAAGCCTCATCACGAGCGGACAGTCGAGTTCGTACGATTCCCACAAACAGGCGGCGCGGGCCTCGGACGGCAGCTATGCGTACATTTACTCAGCCGACGGAAGCAGTTTCTCGGTCGATTTGACCAGGTTAGGTAGCCGGGGAGAAGCAATTAAGGCGAAGTGGTTCAATCCGCGAACGGGCGACTATCAGGCAACCGGCGGACCGTACGATCGAGTTACGCGCCAATCATTCGATCCACCCGGCTCGCCTGCGGCGGACAACGACTGGATATTGGTGTTGCATGTGTCATCGGCTCGATCAAGCCGTATAGGAAACAACAATGAGTAGGAAGACAACGAACTGGATTGGATGGTTTGTAGTTGTGGTAATGTTCGGCGTAAGCCACGTCGGCGGCGCAGCGCCCCAGCCGACTGGTATGCCGCCGGATATCATCGAGCTGTCCTGTAACAAACCGCTGCGGATATCCAACCTCTATGTGAACCGTCCCCAGGTCGCGATCTACGACAAATTCGAGATCACGTTCGATCTGGACGGATGCTGGAACAACCCGTTCGATCCCGCTCAGGTCAAGGTTGACGGCGAGTTCACCTCGCCGGGCGGCAAGGCTGTAATTGTGCCTGGCTTCTTCTACCAGGAGTACAAACGCCTCTTGAAAGACGGAGAGGATTCCTACAAACCCGTCGGCAAGCCAATGTGGAAGGTTCGCTTTGCGCCCACAAAGGCGGGAGAGTACACCTACCAGGTCAGTGTAACAAACCGAGGCCAGACAGTAAAGACCGAGAAGGCCATGCTTACCTGCACCGTCGATACGGCCAACCACGGCTTTGTTCGAGTCTCGAAAACGAATCCGCTGTACTTCGAGTACGACGACGGGACACCATTTTTTGCCATTGCCAATTGTAAATGGTGGGACAGGATGGGCGACAATCAACAGGGCGATATAGAGGCTTTCTATACCGAATTCGCGCGGGCCGGAGGTAATATGACCCGGAATTTCTTGATGCGGATCGGAGAACTTGCGGCTGACAGTGTAAGATACAACGATCCATCCGCGTCTCGGCCTGACAGGGGATTTGGTAAAATCGATCTTGACCGCGCGTGGCGGCACGACCAGTCATTCGAGCTATGTGAGAAGCTCGGCATCTGCCAACAACTCGCGATAGCCAATGGGACGTACTTTCTCACGTGGGACAAGAAGAAGTGGAGTATGTGTGTCTATACTAAGGTTCAGGGTGGCCCGCTGACCTCGCAATTGGGAAAAGAGTACCTCACGAACCCGGCGGCGCGGGAGAACTTCAAACGGGTTCTCCGTTACTTTGTTGCCCGCTGGGGCTACTCGACGGCCGTCTTTTCCTGGAACCTATGGAACGAAGTCAACCTCTTACCGAAATACAACTCGTTGCGTGATGAGGCAAGGGCGTGGCACCGTGAAATGGCCCGATACCTGAAGCAGATCGATTGGGCCAGGCACGTGATTCATACGAACTTCAAGACCATCAACGGCGATCCTAAAATCGACGATCTTCCCGAGATGGATATCGTGTCCGTGAACAACTACACGCAGATGGACTTTGCGCCTGTTGTTGAGACCTGGATAAAGAGGCATCTGTCCCACTACAAAAAACCGGTTATGCTGGGCGAGTTCGGTATTGGCCACGGTTACGCACCCGAAGGATACGCCTCTCACGATCCTGACCGAATCATGGCCCATAACGGTATGTGGAGCAGCACGATGAGCGGCTCGGCCAGTACCGGGATGGCCTTCGGGTGGAACTGGCTGCGAAATAAGAAATACTATGACTATATCAAGGCGTTGGCGATGTACGTGGACGGCGTACCCTTCTGCAAACGGAAGTGGCAGCCGATTGTCGTCGAATCGTTGCATTTCAGCGATGCCGCGCAGGCTCCCTATTACGCCGACGCGTTCGTGGAAGGGTGGCGAGGAAATTACAAGTTTCCGCCTGGCTCGAAAGAACGGGAGATATTTGAGATTGCCCCGGATGGCTGTGTCAGGGACAGCGATTATATGAGCGGCTATCTTGGCCCGCCGGTTGGAAGAAAGAAGATTACCCTCAAGATGGACTATCCCAGGGCCGGCGAGTTTGCCATTTTCGTCCCCGAGGTGCTCCCACGTAAGGACAATCCCGGCCCGCCGCAGCTCACGGCATCGCTCGACGGCAAGGTCGTTGTACAACAGGAGTTGTCGTTGGATCACCGCCACATCTACAAACAGTACCGCTTTTCAGTGCCGAAGGGACCGCACACTATTACGATTGAGAATACGGGCGGCGGTTTTCTGGCAGCGGCTTATGAGCTACGGGGTTTTGTTCGCCGCGAAGGCCCGGATCTGGAAGTGCGCGGCCTGCAAACACACGATATCATACTACTGTGGCTCAAGAATCCAAAACTCACGTGGCTAAACGGAAGAATGGGCATCAAGCCACAGGAGCAGCCCACGGGAAAACTCGTGCTTGCAGACGTCCCGGACGGTGTCTGGGTAGCTGAATGGCTTGACACCATCGAGAACAGGTGGCTCCAACGCTCGGTCGAGCAAGCGGTGAACGGGAAACTCAGTATCGAAACGCCGCCGATTAGCCGCAGCGTTGCGGTGAGGCTGTTCAAGTTGAACAGTGCGCCACAGTAACCTGACGAGCAACCATGAAAATCTGTCGCATGCCGACGTAGTTACAGGCGGGGAAGAATGGGATGCAGAAAAGTACAATGCTCCCTTTTGGCGTTTATTACACTGTTGACAACCACCGATTTAATTGCGATTATTTCATCTGGTGGATATGTAACGCGCCAGTAGCATTGTTATAGAAAGGATATTGCTTATGACTATTGAATTTCGCCAGGACTATAGCTATTGCCTGCTCGTGCCCACGAGTATGGGAGTGCGCATTACCCCGGTTAACGGCCAGCCTGTTTACAGCAGTAATACGTTCATCCTGCAAGCCACCAGCGCCGAGTCCAATGTGGCCAGTGTATCCAGCTATTTGGGCCTGCCCGTTAAGGTTCTGACGAGGTTTGTCAAGGGCAGTCCGATCGCCCGGTTTATAAAGGACAATCTTGCCGGGCGCCATATAGACTATGAGGCCAAAGAGGTGGATCAGGGCGGACCATGGGGCTATCGTCACCAGTTCAATATCGCCGACAGCGGCTCCGGCTCGCGCGGGCCGCGGGTTCATAACGACCGTGCCGGCGAGGTGGGACGGACCCTGAACGTCAACGACTTCGACCTGGATCGGATACTTGGCAAAGAGGGTGTACAAATCGTTCATCTGTCAGGTCTTATCGCGGCACTTTCGCCCGAGACAGGCACCTTCTGCCTTGAATTAGCCAGGGCCGCCAGGAAGCACGGGACCCGGATATCATTCGACCTGAACCATCGCGCCTCGTTCTGGAAGGGGCGCGAGGCCGAGCTGCACGACATCTTCGCGGAAATCGCCTCTATTTCGGACATCCTCGTCGGCAATGAAGAGGACTTCCAACTCTGCCTGGGGATTGAAGGCCCGGAGGCGGGCGGCACGGACCTCTCGAACAAAATCGAGAGCTTCAAGGTCATGATCAATAAGGCCAGGAAGGCATTCGGCAATGCAGCGATATTCGCCACCACGCTCCGCCAGGTCGTTAGCACCAATTGCCACCTCTGGGGCGCGATCATGTCCGAGGGCAGCAACTGGCATGTGGTCGAACCGCGAGAGATTACGGTGCTCGACCGGATCGGAGGGGGCGACGGCTTTGTCGGGGGCATGCTCTACGGTATCCTCAGGGGCTGGGAGCCGGAGAAGTGGGTCCAGTTCGGATGGGCCACGGGGGCATTGGCCACGACGCTGCTAACCGACTACGCCCAGCCTGCGGACGAGGATCAGGTCTGGAGCATCTGGCAGGGCAATGCACGAGTACGGCGGTAAGTACGGGCGACCGAGAAACTCGATGAATTTGTACGTTTTTAGGCTCAAAAACTAAAAACCGCCACACATCGAGAGAAAGTGGAAATACTTATCTTCGGCGGGAATTTGTAATTCACGTCAGAGGTTTTGCGGTGGCGCATTAAAAGTGTGATATTATGTGCGGAGATTTTCCTTGACGAGAAGGTGTCTAATCTGGTAAAAGAGATTAACAGTTGGCGAAAACTTTATAACTTATTTTAGATTTTCACTGTGAGATCAGCCGTTAACATTAGGCTTTTTGAGGTTCTATAAAGGAAGGAGGTGGCGTCAAATCGTAAAAAGTTATTTTGGGTAAATAGGGATAGAATGTAGTGAAAGTAAGGATTTTTATCAGTTGTTATGTATTTTTTAACTCTTTTTGAAGGAGAACTATCATGTGTAAGAAATTGTCTGTTCTAGCATCTCGTGTATCAAATTTCCGATCAGTCACGCGACGCCCGGAGAGGCCCCCTTCAGTCATCCCAACATCCCGCGTCCTGTGGCTTGTGGCGTTTGCCGTCGTATGGACGATGACCGGGTACGGTGGCATTGCCGTCGGGCAGGTCGCCGGCGTGGACGATCCGTCCGACATGGCCGATTCGAGCGGCGACATCAAGCGCATTGAGGCATGGGTGGACGAAG
>CBDVBU010000217.1:0-6518 GCA_965372295.1 uncultured Phycisphaerae bacterium | reverse complement strand
GCAATACGCATCACGCAGTACTCAATACGAAATAAATTGGCTTTGTTTTTTCAAATCGCTTTCTGTTAACCACGAATTAACACCAATTAACACTGTTGTTTGGGCCACAAAGGCAAAGAGGCCACAGAGAAATAATCAATAGTAAATAATAAACCTGTGCCAGCGAAGGCGGGTATAATAAATAACAAAGTTCTACATCCACTATTATAGTTATATGTATATCATAACCAAATGTTCGTTCGGCGTCAAATAAATTCTTAAAAATCTCCGTGAGACGCAACTTGCTGCTGGTTCTTCGATTATTTTGCCTTATTCCTTCTGCCTTATGGATTTTTGTCTTTGTTTTATTTGATTACCTCGTTAAAATAAATTGTAGAGGTGCACTTTCATTGCCGAACGGAATTGCCTATATACGGGCAGACAATTGAAGGTTGGTAAATGAGTCGGAAGTAAGAAATGGTCAAGAGGCACAAGGTTACTCAAAGACAGCAACGGGGTGTCAAGGAAGCGACGGGGGCCTGCCCGATTGTTCGGGAGGTAATCGAACATCTTGGAAAATATTTCGATGTTTTCAATAGTCTGTTAAAGAAAGACGAGACTTTTTGGTTCAGAGGACACGGTGAGTTAAACTGGAGTCTCACACCATCCGCACTGAGACCCCCAAAAGAGAGCAAGAGAAACAAGGCACTTCAACTCGTGTCTGATTTTAAACGGTTTGCTGAAAATGAATTTGGAGAGGCCGCCCGCACGTGATGAAGAACTGAAGTGGGTACAGTTGGCACAACACTATGGCCTACCAACTCGGTTGCTTGATTGGACGAAGAATGCAGCAATAGCACTATATTTTGCCTGCCTTGAGGAGCCAGAGAATGATGGGGCAGTGTATGTTCTTAATCCCACAGAACTGAACAGGGATATCCGCCCAAAAGAACCACGAATCTTTGATCCTAATCTGGACATGGAGTTAGTAGAGATCTACCTCAAGCTGGATGGGAAGAGAAATCGAAAAGGTTTTAAGACCATTGCTATTAATCCAACATGGAATTCCACAAGGATAATGGCCCAACAAGGAGTATTCACCATAGCCGGCTCGAAATATTTCACCCTCACTGCAAAAGAGGCATCTTCGTTGGTCTACGTCAAAATTGAAAAGCAATACAAGAAATCTTTACTTACCGAACTCGAACGGATAGGAGTGAATGAAATGTCCATTTTCCCCGAGTTAGAACATATGTGTAATTACCTGAAGCAAAGCGCAAATCTTAGCGAGGAATCTGACTAATGGCACTGCATATACCTTTTGTCAATACTCAGGATGACTGTCACTTTCTCAAAAGATATTACATGGATTCTGATATTATCCGTGTGTCTCTTGAAAAGATTGGATCAATCAAGCCGAAGCTCCCTCGCGGCATTCCTCTGTGGGTGGACGCAGGTGTTGACGGATGCGATCATCATTTGAAGAAGGAAAAAGAGCCGTTGCCAGAATACATCAAACGCTTCAACGGACACGAAGTATTGGCGAGTCGATCTGTGATCAAAAAACCTGAATCGAGTCGGTTGAAGGTGTTTGTGACTGATGTCCTGAACCGCTGTCTTCGACTGAAGCCGGCATGGATTACGATACCGCAATTGCCTTTGGTGGAAGACGCCAGCAGAAATAAGATCAATACAGCTCTAGCAAAAGCTACATATGAATGGAAACTTGCGACCCAGTTCAAGGGAAAGTTGATTCTTCCGCTGATTTTCACGAATCAGAAACAACTGGCGGGAAGAACTCAGTGGCGGCCACGGATGGATTTAGCGCTCAAGCGGTACAACAAGGGAGGCGCAGATGGTATATGGATCGTTGATTCGAGTCTCTCAGACCAAATGGGCACTGGAACTTTCAGGACTCGTTTTCCTATGTTAATCGACTTGCATAAGTATGTACGGTCATCTTGGCCTAAAGGAACAATAGTAGTCGCAGGTCCTTACTGGGGGATGAACCTAATACTGTGGGTACGTGGGCTCTGTGATCATCCGGCTATTGGGCTGGGTAGCGCATATAAATATTATATTCCTGGTGGGCATCTACAAAAAGGCAATACGAGGATTGCTTTGCCTCCTTTGCGAAGGTGTGCAGTATTAGGTCCTCTGAAAGATTGGCTTGAAAAGTCTCTGGAGAAACTCAATCCCAAAGACCAAGCGTTTACTGAATTGTCTGAACTGAGGGCCAAGTACGACTCACTGTTGATCTCATCGGCTGCCAAGGACCAGATTGCAAAGTTCTACAAGAATTGGTTCGATGAAATCGCCCAGTCTCCCTCGGTTGGCCGGTCTCTTGCTCTATACCAAGATTTGTCTTCCGCATATGTGCTAGGCAAGCAATTGCCCACTCTGCCGAGGGTTGGCAGCACTGCAACTAGACCCGAAAGGATTGCGGAGTACTATATGTTCAACTGCCTTTAGGGTAGTGTCTCCAGAATCGTTCCACGCAGTGTGCTTGAAGTATTGGATCTACTCCACGTTTACTCCATTTTGCTAATCGGAAAACTCTGTAGCTTTCTGTATTAAAGCCGACTATGCCGATACCACTATCAATAAATAACGAAACAGCACTACTTCTTACAAGGCGCCTTGCCGTTTCCATCGGAAGACCTACGTAGGACTCGTCGGCAAACTCAAGGTTACTGATTGCTTGGTGCAGAACGTCCTGGACACGCGAAAGCTTGAGTTCCAAGGCAACCAGTTTTTTGTGGATGGGCATCCACCCATTGAGCTTATAGAATGAGCCGCAGTTAGTCTTCTGAACGAATTTGTCTCTCTCAAGGCGATCCAATTCCAATGCGATTCGATCGTTGTCAAAGAATTCTGAGAACATTCCGATCAGATGAGCAGGATCAATTGGGTGAGCTTCGTTTTCCTCGGGGATATGCGAAAGAAGCATCGTACGGAAATGTGAACCTATCGGTTTTTTCTGACCAAATCGCAACCTCTTGTTAACATTTCGCTTGTTAAAAGAGCATCCCACAAGGTCGCAGATTCCCCATGGAGTGGGAAATTCACGCTTGACCATAAGGCCTTTGGACTTAAACCACGCCTCTGCAGGCTTAACCATCTGATATTCATATTCAAACTGCATACTCAGATAACCCAACTCCAACTACGAAATGAAAAAAGCATAAAATCCTTTGATAAAAGAACTTGTGAAGCTATTTCAGCAGAATATCAATCTATTCTTCAGTAATCCTACGCTCAATACGCACCTATGTTCAATATCGGTCGAGACGGCTGATTTTCAACAGTGTTTAATAGATATTAATAAAAAATTTAGAAAGCTATTCTCATGTAAAACGAAGATAACATCTTCCAAGCGATAAATCAATGAAATTGCACATCGACAACGAATTAGGTATCAAAATTTTTGTGTTTTTCGCTTGACCTGTGCTGTGGGGTTTGTTAAAATTCCTTTTGTTCTTTGAAAAGGTGATATTTCAATTGCAGGTCCCGGGGCATTTTGCTTTGGGATACTCAAACGGGAACGCGGTTAAAATCCGCGGCGGTCGCGCCGCTGTGAGCGTCTGCTCCGATAGCTGAATCGGAAATCCGAGAGGCATTTTATCCACTGCCCGGCAATCAGAATACCGAAGACAGAAATCAGACTTCAGACATCTGTCTTCCGGCATCTGAATTTAAGCCGGACGGGAAGGAGCCTTGAGGTAAGACGCAAGTCAGAAAACCTGCCTGTAATTGGTTATACATTTGTTGTGTTCTCGCGAGCTGGAACGCATGTGTGGCTCTACGGCCTTTTGTACGCAGGCTGTGGTTCTATTTGTGCAGGGCGATTTAAAACCGCTGTTCCTTTCGTGGGAGCAGCGGTTTTTTTATTGGCATGCCCTCGCGATAAGGGCCGGACAGAATGGAAGGAGGTAAATAGAATGACAAAGCGACACAAGCATTTTATTTGCGTTCAAGTTTCTTAAGTGGGTGGTGAAGAAAGGAAAGTTGAGAAGTTTTAAAGAGCAAATAGATTTTTTTGGACTGGAGGTAAGAACTATGACTTTGGGAAGATTTATGAAACCTGGAAATTTGGTTTGTTTAACTATTGGTTTGGCGTTGGCAAGCGTTGCTAATGCCAATATAGCCACTTTTGAAGATTTGAACCTGCCACCGGAATCGTACTGGAACGGCTCGGACGAATCGGGCGGTTTTACCAGCGGCGGCGCGCACTTCGGCAATAATTACAACGCCGACTGGGCCTCCTGGGACGGCTTTTCCTATTCCAATCTCACCGATACGGCAACGCCGGGGATAGCGGCACAATACAACGCCATCACGGGCTCGGGCCAGGGCGGCTCGGCAAACTACGCCGTAGGTTATGTCGGCTGGATCTCACCGCCCACCGTGACGTTGGAGGAGCCGGGCTTTGTTGACGGCTTGTATGTGACGAACAACAACTACGCTTACTATTCAATGCTTAACGGCGATGCCTTTGCGAAAAAGTTCGGCGGCGAAAGCGGCAGCGACCCGGACTTCTTCATGCTCGCTATTACGGGCAAAGATGCCGGCGGCACTGTGACCGGCACGGTTGATTTTTACCTGGCCGATTACCGCTTCGAGGACAACGGCGAAGATTATATCGTCTATACGTGGCAGTACGTCGATTTAACTTCGCTGGGCGAGGTTACGAGCCTGGAGTTCACATTGAGTTCGAGCGATGTCGGTGATTGGGGTATGAATACGCCGCCATATTTTGCAGTCGATGCTATTATTGGCCAGTCAGCTTCTGCAAGTACCGGCCCTTACACCGAAGCAGGAGTAAACGGATATATTAATCCTGACAACGATTGGCGGCATGCCGATCCGCAGGATCCCAACGCGGTGCTAAATCCGATATTTCGGGGCTGGGCCACAAAAGTCGTAAGCTATCAACCCTCGCCGGGATTGGATGTGCAATGGACCGACCCGAACAATGCTCTGGGACCGGCAACAGGAGACAAGCTTGATATCGTCAGTTTGGGTGATTTGAGCCAGGAGCAAATCGGCCAGGGTATGGCGCCCGGTCAAATAACTCTGTATTTCGACGAACCGATTCGTCAGGGCAATGGCTATGATTTTGTCGTTTTCGAGAATGGTTTAACATCCGATGCAAGCTGGGCGACCGGCTCGGTTGCAGGGCAAATGTTTGCCGAATTAGGATACGTGGAGGTCTCGGCCAACGGTGTCGATTTTGCCCGGTTTCCCGCTGTGTCACTGACTCGGGAACCGGTCGGGTCTTATGGAACGATCGAGATAAGCAACGTGTATAATCTGGCCGGCAAGCATCCCAACGGAATCGGCACGCCGTTCGATTTGCAGGAAATTGTCAACGATCCGAAAGTTGTATCAGGCCTTGTAGATGTAAACGATATAAGATATGTGCGAATAGTCGATATCCCGGGCAGCGGCGATTTTTACGATGAGGCTATGTTGAGCATGGATCCTGGTACCTGGCCTGCTTGGGATTTCTATGGGAGTGATCATCCGATTTACGATGCCTGGCCAACCTGGGGTTCAGGGGGGCTGGATTTAGAGGCGGTAGGTGTTCTCAGAGAACAAAACTATAGTGCTGATATCGATCTTAACGGCATAGTTGATGTGTCTGATTTTGAACTGCTTCTCTCGGCGCTGAACAGTCACTTTGGCCGGCCTGAGTGGATAGCCAGGTGCGATTTAGCGGAACCTCATGATCTGGCCGTCGACCTTTCTGATGTAGCCGTATTCATCGAGCAATGGAGCAAAACGGAACAGTGGCGTTACTGAAAGAATTCTTTGGTTTGATTTAGCCCTATGCGTAACAAGAAAACAAAGGCTTTTACCTTGATTGAGCTGCTGGTGGTGATTTCAGTTGTTGTTTTGCTAATGGCCATATTGATGCCGGCTTTGGGAGCGGCAAGGTCCCAAAGCCGGGCTTTGGCCTGTAAGTCGAATCTTCGCCAGCTTCTCATAGCAAGTATCGGGTACGCCACGGAAAACGACGGCTTTTACGTCCCGGCTGCGAGCGACATGTGGGACAACGCCGGACTGCACCGCTGGCACGGACAAAGAGACGCTATCGGCGAGCCGTTCGATCCGCTCAGGGGCCCGTTAATAGGATATCTCGCCGACGGCCGGGTAAAGGAATGTCCCTTGAAAGTGAAATTTGTCAAAGGGCAGGACTGGAATACGAACTTCGAGCAGGGCGGTGGCGGCTACGGCTACAATATGACTTATATTGGTAGCCGGCTTTGGCAAAGCGGTATCAGCAGCGTTCAGGTTTGGAAAGATGCCTATGCCAGAACTACCCGTATGAGTGAAATTGCCGCCCCGGCCCAGACGTTGATGTTCGCAGATACGGCAATGGCCAATAGCGGAAAGTCGCTCATCGAATACTCGTTTGCCGAGCCTCCTTTTACCATTCACAACGGCTGTCCCGTCACCGGATTTTATCTGTCACCGTCTATTCATTTCCGCCACAAGGATCAGGCAAATGCCGGCTGGGCCGACGGCCACATCGA
>CBDVBU010000216.1:0-6532 GCA_965372295.1 uncultured Phycisphaerae bacterium | reverse complement strand
GCAATCTCTGGAGCATCGCTGCGATGGGCAAGAGCGTGGTGATTGTGGCCGACAAAGGACTGCCATCGGAAGCTCGGCGGCGGCGGCGAATTGATATCTGGTGGAGAGGCCGGCAGAACGGATCGCTAATGGCCACGTTTGCGCATTTGCTGACACAGAACTGGCAGTGGCGTGATAGTTACATTAGAGTCCTTCGTGTCATCCGGGATGCTGCCGGTCGTGACTCATCGCGTCAGGCCGTCCGCAAACTCGTCGAAGCCACCCGCATCCGCGCCGAATCCCGCGTAATTGTCTCTGCCGAGCCATTCGCCGATGTGTTTCGAAGTCATTCAGCCAAAGCGGATGTTATATTCTTAGGTATCCAGCCCTCCGAAGATGAAACATCCACACAACTCTACGGCCGTATCTCCGATATTCTGGCGGATATGCCCACTACGATCCTGGTCCATTCCAGCGGCGAAGCAGATGTGTTCGTATAACCCGGGCCCTGCCTACTCTTTTGCTGAAACGTACTCGTAAAGGTCTCTGACGACGGACGGCTTTGCTTCTTCGAAAAACGCGCCGCGGCCCGGACTTTGCGTGGCATTTTCATAACTGTGCAGAGGGGCTATCGTGGCCTTTACGGCAAACGGGCGCTCAACTTCCCGGATGGGGACTATGTTCATTGCGAGTTTTTCGCCTACTTTCCTGGAGCAGTTCTTGCTGTAAACGCCTCGAAAACTCAAGCTCTCACCCTGGCAGGTGCATACTTTTCCGTCGGGAAAGACACATTCGATTGCCACTCTGCCGTTATCGCTTTTCAATCGCCGGAAAACCCGGGCGTTGCAGATTCCGTTGTACGTCTCGTCGTCGAGAGGAGCAAGGACTTTTGAGCAAAGCTCGCCATAAATCCTCGAATTCAAATTGATCAATCCCTCTCGATCGTTACTCAAAGACTCTTCCAGAACGTTGCGCAATGACCGAATATCCAGCCAGAATATTTTATGTTCCAGCCTGCTCATAATGCTTAATAGCTCAATGCCGAAATGCTTGGGGAAGCGGAACGCACGCTCGATGCTTTCGGTGAAGATGATGCGGCAGATTTCACGCTTGTCATTCCAATCCAGCTCCAGAAGCATCCCTGTGATACTGTTTGCCGCCACTTCTTCGTTCTCGCCATCGGCCATTATGTTGCCGATTATTCTCCGTATGTCACCTAAGTGTCTTTTGCCCGCCTGCTCGATAGCACGTTTCAACGGTTCACTCATATCCGCCTGAAATTGCACGTCGAAATGCGCCGATAGCGTCGGATCGTACACATCCGACAACAGGCCTAAAAAACGCCTGTACGTCTGCTGATACTTCTGGGGCCCATACGAAGAAAATTGCAGCATTACTTCTCTAAACGGCTGATAGTTTTCGTTATCGTCCACCGATTTGAGAATCTCGCCGAGATAATGGCGAAATCTGTCCGCAATTGTAGCCAGGCGGCTGTCTCTCATTGTGTGCATTTGATAAAGCAATTTGTTCAGGCATTCTTCCTGCCGCTCGGGATCGAATATCTCTGAAATTATGCCGATGCTTGTATCCGGCCAGGTCTCGATAATCCGTTCATACCGTGACGTTTCGGTCTCCGGTTTCGGTCTTCGGCGCCGATTTTCCAATAGCCAGAAAACAGCCGATATCGGCAAAAAATAATAGCCCGGATGCCTGGCGTTTTTCCAGATGCGCCTCAGCTCGTTGACGGCAAGTGTCATCACCAAAAAAACCAGCGGTACACGGATTCCGGCTGCTAATTTCCCTGCCGGTGTTTCCACGAAGTATGCATCCACTAAAAGTAGAGCGACGATCGAGTTGACAAGGATTGTCATTACCATGTGGCGCGCAAATTCCCTTATGTTATTTTTGCTTAAGGTCATCGCATTTTCTCCGTAAAACAACAGATTTGCAGATTCCTTTCCAAAACACTTATCTCAGCCGAGAACGCAGAGTGAGAAACTCTACGAATCTCAACCAAAAATACTCTTTTATCGGTACATCGACAAAAAGAACCGTTTCGGCACAGAAAATCCGCCCAAAAACAAAAAAAACCGATAACAAACCACAAAAAAGGCATATATGCAGAAGTGATATAAAACTAGGAAAAACCGAATCAAGCTCGAAAAACAACATTTTTTGGAACTACTTCCGATAATAATAGCCCTGGATTGTGATTCCAAATGGGTAGAGCTCGTATGCGATGAAATCACACCGTTTGAATATTCTTACATAATCGATGCTGCTGCTGCGAGCTATTCGTAAAGCACGGGATTCTTACGCCAGTCTTTGTCGACATCGTGACGGTATTGGCTTACCCGCGGGCGACGTCGGCGCAGACGGACCGATTCGATGCCGAGGTAGCAGCCGCCGGAGGTCGGATTTTTACCGATGCACTTTAGACGCAATTTGTATTTGCCCGGCTCGGGCCAGAAGTCCAGCAGGTGATATTCGCGTGTCGAGGTCTCACTGCTGTAGAGGTCCATGACCCCGCCGAGCTTGACGCCGTCCAGGTATGCCTGGTACTCGCCGTAGTCGTAGGACCGGGTCATGATCAGCAGCAAGCGCTGCGGCTCTTTCTTCTCGATTTCGAAGGGAATTTCGATCCAGGCGTCATCCGGCCCTTCCGGCCTGTAAAACAAATGGCCATTGGGATAGAAGTCCAGATTCTGGGCGACGACTTCGCCCCGGCCGTGATATTTATCTGCCGTATATTCACGAGCGGCGATAATCCGGTCGAGGCTGGGAAGCGTGCGCTGCCGGGCGTGGGGGGCGCGGGCTTCGAAAGTAGGCTCACCCGTCTGGTACCAGAAAGCTACGCTGGAGTAGTCGTCCTCGCGCTCGTTCCAACTGTGGGATTTGTACTGGGGATTCTCGTCCGGCGACATCCAGCCATAATGCTCGAACGTCACCTTGATTGCTTTGCTGAAAACGATCGGGTCAGTGACGTGCCATCGGTAGGCGCTGGTATGCCCGCCGATGATGCCCCACTGGTCAAAATAAGGGACGCCGAAGTACGGCGTGCTTGTGGTCTTGAGTCCCCATGCGGAAAGAAAATAATCTTCCGTCCCGGTGCCCCAGATCGAGGCGTTTTGTTCGCCGTCGATGTAGATTTTCTCGTCGCCCTCGCCGAACCAGGAGGGGCTGCGCGTCCGCACGCTCAAAACGGTGCCGACGTAGTGACCCTTACCCTTCGTATCGAGCAGGACGTAGTCCTTTCCGTTCTGGACGGGATACTCCTGGCGGTACTGTGCGTAGAAGTACGGCGTATCGTCACCGATGTGCTCTTTCTTAATCCAGTCGATGTTATAGTAGAGCAGGCTGATGGGTTTGTCGCTCTGGTTGATGACCTCGATGCGCGCGGACCTGCGAAACGGCATGTGCCAGAAGCAATTGTAGGAGTCCGCATCCTCGACCGCGACCGGCAGACTTATCACCTCGCTGCGTTTGCCGAAACTATTGGCGAAGAAATCACCTACGGGAGCCTCTATCGCGGGCCGCTCATTGCCGTCCCAGTACATGCGGAGCAGCATTTCCTGGTGATTGGCCGAGCCGTTCTTAGCCCAGGGGTGTGGCCCAGGCCCGAGGAACGTCATCCAGATGTGGGTAATTACCCCCGGGCCTTTAACATCCAGCAGGATTTTCTTCCGCCCCGGCGGGACGCTGCTGTTGTCGCGATTGCTGTTCGGGTCGGGCCGGCCGTTCGGATCGGGCTTACCGTCCGGTCCGATCTTGTGCGTTGAGGTAGCGCGCATGCTTCGGCCCTCGTGCGGCCGAGCCAGGGCAGCCATAAAATCGGCGGCTGCAATGCTGCAACACAGAAGGCAGAGTGACAGACCCGCCACGATCGACGAGCACTGGGCTCTGCTAAATCGGCGTTCGCTATGATTCATAAGATTTACCTTTCGTTATAAGGACGCACCCTAATTTTTGCGAGTCGGCCACGAGGTAGAGGCCGAAGTCGTCGGCCCGGAAGCGTCTCCAGTTTCGCTACGAACTTATTACTGCCTAACGGCCGCACGCGACTGGTGCATTCGATAACAACTCGTGAACATCTCAACATTATGCCTGAATAACCAGCTATGCACTCAATGTCAACAAAGTCGATAGGGCATGTCCCTATTTATTACCATTATCCATGTGTTCTTCTATCAGTTTTTCTATCAATTTGTCAAATTCCGGATTACGAAGGTATCCCTCATCGTAATACCATAATCCGGGAAGAAGCTCTCTGTCACCATACTTGAAATTACTCTCTGGCTCTTTATAATCTTCCGGGTATATCTGCACTCCAAAATGGCTCATTTCCCTTTTACTATGGCCCCAGACCCACTGCATCTCCAGTGTCAGATAGCCGTCATAACTTATAAGGCAGGCATGAGGTTTAAGATTCCGGATGGCTTGCGGAATCTGTATTCCTTTTGGCACACCGAATTTGAAGTCGCCGAGATGTCTGATTGCATCGAGCGGGGGATTCAGTTGCAGGCTGTCTTTGGGGACCTGGCTCAGGATTTCTCTGCCTGCCTTCAACAACGCCTGATGGTCTGTATTGCACAACAGCAGCACACGACGGAGATGTGCATGGCGATGTGCTTCTTTTACCTCCTTTTCCATAAGAACGAGCATTCTACGCCGATTCCAGCGATGCACATAGCCATTCGGCCAGAAAACAAAGCCGGCTATCAAACCAAGAACTACTACGGCAACAATGATACCGAGAACCATTTTCTTACTTGCTTTCATATTGACGTACCTTCCGAGTTTGATATAGACGCACCATATGTTTTGCGGATAGCCCACGAGGTGGAGGCCTAAATTGTCGACCAAGTAGTGTCTCCAGCTTTGCTACAAACTGTCACTGCCTAACGGTCGCCCGCGACCAGTGCATCTTATAACAACTCGTGAACATCTCGGCATAATCTCACAATAACCGGCTATGTATTCAATGTCAACAAAAATGATGCGTTTCTATATTACGGCATTGCCGGCTAAAAAGTGTTGACAGGTTTTAGTGATTGGATTTTAATCTTGGCGTAAAGGAAAAGTGCTAAAGAGCATAGATTCCTGTCTTTGTGGGAATTGCAAAATTAAAGTAAAGGATACGCACAATGAAAAGGTTGTGGATAAATGTCGTTCCGTATAGTAAGGATATTGCCATCGCCGCACTTGAAAGCGGGGCTGAGGCGGTAGTGCTGCCGGATGGCGATAGTGACAAAGTCCGGCAGTTCGGCAAAATCAAGACGATTGAAAAAGACGGCGACATAAAGCCCGGTGTGGACGTCGAGTTCATCGAAATAGCCGGCAAGGAAGATGAAGATAAAGCAGTTGCGGTGCCGGCTGAAAGAATTGTTGTTCTCAGAATGCTCGACTGGACGATTATACCGATAGAAAACCTGCTCGCCCGGCGCGGCAAAAATATTATGGTGAAGGTCGAAAACAGCGAGCAGGCAAAACTTATGGTCGAGATACTAGAAAAAGGCGTGGACGGAGTTGTGCTTAAAACCGGCGATGTAAACGAGATAAAAAAGACCGCTGAAATCATTCAGGGCGTCAGCGAAAAAGTCACCCTTGTAACGGCGACTATCACCACGGCAAGACAACTGGGCATGGGCGACCGTGCCTGTATCGACACCTGCACGCAGATGGCCTTGGGCGAAGGGATGCTCGTCGGCAACACGGCATCCGGTTTCTTTCTTGTGCATTCCGAGAGTATTGACAATCCTTACGTAGCGTCCCGGCCGTTCCGAGTTAACGCCGGGGCCGTGCACGCCTATACTCTGTCACCGGGAGGCAAGACCAAGTACCTGGCCGACCTGAAAGCCGGTGATGAGGTCATGGTGGTGGATTATCAGGGCAAGAGCCAAACGGCTTACCTAGGCCGGAACAAGATCGAGAAAAGGCCGATGATGCTCATTGAGGCCGAAGCCGAAGGTCAGCCGATTGGTCTGGTCTTGCAGAATGCCGAGACGATTCGCCTGGTCAGCCCTGACGGCAAGGCGATTTCGGTCACGAACCTCAAGCCGGGCGACAAAGTCCTTGGTCATATCGAGAAAGCAGGCAGGCACTTCGGTATGAAAGTCGATGAGACGCTGATAGAAAGGTAGAGCTATGGTTTGGCCGGACGATTTGATTAGTATAATTTTAGCAGCCCTTCTTGGCGCAGGAATAGGACTCGAACGAGAGCTTAACGGCAAGGCGGCCGGACTTAGAACGAACCTCCTGATATGCCTCGGAGCGGCGGTCTTTACGATTATCTCCAGAGAAATGGCAACCGGCGCAGAAGATTCGGTTACGAGAATCGCAGCTCAAATCGTTACAGGCGTCGGGTTCCTGGGCGCCGGCGCCATCATTCAGGACAGGCGTGTACATGGCTTAACAACCGCGGCGACAATCTGGCTGGTTGCAAGTATCGGAATGGCCTGCGGCGGCCAATTTTACATGCTTGCGATAGTAGCATCACTGATTGCAGTTCTTGCCCTTATCGGCCTTGGAAAATTAAGCAAACCTCTCGAACGCT
>CBDVBU010000215.1:0-6534 GCA_965372295.1 uncultured Phycisphaerae bacterium | reverse complement strand
CGCAACCGCAGAGCCTAAGCTTATGTAGGATGGGCAGGTTCTCCTGCCCATGCGGTTCTTTTTTAAATCAGCATGGGCAAATAATTTGCCCATCCTACCTTTTTCGTCAGCCTTAGCCTTCGGAAAAGATAGCAAAAAACCAAAAAAGAAATATATAAGAGTAAGCAATGGATTGAGAAAAACAAATGTCAATAACCAGAGACCTTTCGTGCCCCATCGTCGACCGAATATCGGATAGAACTCTCGCCGGAATAAACAATGAATCAGTAATGCCGACCATATAATCAGATATAGTCCACTGAAAGCATACCAAGGCATCGAAGCCTACCTTTCATATAATTATGTACGGGGGTTTGCGAACCGCCCCTACTGTCAATGCACCTAAAGCCCTATATAGGCAGTATCGAGATTTTAGCACTTTCGGATTACCCAAAAGTGGTGGAATGCCGGAAAAAAAGATAAATTTTTTGGTCCGAATAACAACCGGAGAAACGGAAGTTTATTTCGTAAAACATTTAATAAAAAGAAGTTACACCCCAAATCCAACGAAAGATGCCGGTTTTGCAGAACGAGCATCAGGTTTTTTTGTTTTTTTCTTCGACAGTACTTGACTGGAGATAAATGCATGTTATACTTGTAATAGTTGACATAGTACAATTATTGAGTTTGTTTTATGCAGATTCGTATCGACAACGCTTCGAACAGGCCCGTTTATCGGCAGATCATAGACCAGATCAAGCGCGACATTGCCCTAGGCAGGCTCATCAAGGATGAAAAGCTGCCTACCGTCAGACAATTGGCGGCACAACTCGCCATCAATCCCAATACCATCGCCAAGGCCTATCGCCAGCTAGAAGGCGAAGGCATCATTGTCACCAGACCCGGCTCCGGAGCTTTTATCGCGAATCTTGACAGCAATCTGAGCAGAGCCGTCAGAAAAAGACTCCTGTCGGATGAGCTTGAGCGAATTGCGGTTGAGGCGTTTCACATGAAAATCGACAGGCAAACCCTGTTGGAGTGGTTCAATAACGCGGTTGAGAAATTAAATGTGCCTTCGAAGAGAGGACAATCGAATGGATGATAACGTTATCAAAGTTGAAAATCTTGTCAAATACTTCGATGGCCGTTGTGTTCTGGACGGCATCAATCTCACGGTGCCGCGAGGCTGCATCTACGGCCTGTTAGGACGAAACGGCGCCGGCAAGACAACGATTATTCGGATTCTTTTGGGCACCGAGCCGGCGACGCGAGGCCGAACTTGCCTGCTGGACACCGAATCGACGAACCTTTCGCCGGGAATTCGCGGCCGGATCGGCTGCGTCGCTGAAGGTCATAATCTTATCCAGAATTACAGGGTCAGCCGGCTTGTCAAGCTCTGCAAAGACCTTTCGCTGCAATGGAACGACGAATCCTTCAGTCATCTGATAGAAACATTTCGTCTGCCAATGGACCGCAGGATACGGGATCTTTCCATGGGCATGCGGGCCCAGTTGAACCTCTCGCTGGCGATGGCGATTGACCCCGAGCTGCTTATCCTCGACGATCCTACGCTCGGACTTGATACCGTCGCTCGCCGGCAGTTCCTTGAACTGGCCATCGAAGTAATTCAAAAGCAGGGCCGGACGATTCTTTTCTGCTCTCACATCCTCAGCGACGTAGAGCGAATCGCCGACCGAATCGGCATCCTCGCCGCCGGTAAGCTCGTGGTGGATTGTCCGCTGGAGCAACTCAAAGAACGGGTCAAAAAATTGCAGGTCATCTTCGACGAATCCGTACCGGCAAACATCTACCTGACCGAGATTATCAATCAGCAAATTCAGGGCCGGGAGATGGTCATCACAGTGGCCAACTGGAATAAGCAAAAACAAGCCATTCTCGAAACGTTCAAACCATCGAGCTGCACCGAAATCCCGATGAGCCTCGAAGACATATTCATAGAATGCACCAGGCCAAGCGCCGAACCGGTGGAAGTCGCATAAAAAGGAGACAAAGAAAATGCTTACCCTGATAAGAAGAGAAATTCGGGATCATATAGTCTATTTTATCGCAGCCGTTGTTTTCTCAGCGATTCTCATCGCGCTTCTAACCGCCGCGATGTACCATTTCGAGTCGCACGAGTTTACTATCTTTGCCGGCCTCTCGATAGCGATGCTGGTGATACTTGTATTAGGGTTCTCTGCGATGGGCGTAACGCAGATGTACCTGGATCGAAACAGGAGAATCTCGGCATTTCTCTGTGCCTTACCGGTGACAAGAAGCCGGATATTGGCGGCCAGAATCATCGCGGGACTTTTGGCAATTTTAACCGTGCTTTTACCGGTGACAATTGCCTCGATAGTCCTGGGCAGTATTCTCGCACCACCCATACCAATTTTCGACGGCTACATCGCTGACATTTTTACGACTATCTTTCTGATGGTCCTTGCGTGCTATTGCCTTGGATTGCTTACCGGATGGACAGCAAACAAGATTACTCCTACGTTCGGCGCACTCGGGCTGAACCTTGTTCTGGTCTCTCTGGTATTCGTAAAGGGCTTCGGCCCGGATATCAAATTTCTGCTCGTGCTGGTTATCGTTGCGTGTTTGATACGCACATGGCACAAGTTCATCTCAACACCCCTTTAGGAATATACTCATGCGATCTCGACCCAATTACCCCATTCAGGTCCTTGCCGCCGGATTTCTCGTGCTCGTGTTTCTTTCCCTGTCGCTATTCTGGGCGAGATTGTTGTGCAAGAGCATCCTTGCAGGTATCATGCCTATGGATTACAGGACCGTGGACTTCACACCCTCCGGGCTGGTTCCGGCCGAGATTGAGAGTGACCCGAACGTACTTCGGCACTCTGGTGCGCATGCGCATATCATGGATCCCGGAGCCCCACAAACCCTCGGTATTGCGAACTATCTCTCCGGCAAAGCCCCGGAAGGACGTCATTCGAGAATTTATTATTTTAACCTTGAAGGCGAAAACACGGCCTGGATATATTTCGATGAAAGAATCGGTCAAATGAACTGTCGTTGGGCTGACGCAGAGAGAATGCCAGACGGAACTGTCAAGCTAAAAATGGTCCAGATCTATGCCGGTCCGGAAGGGATCTCGGAAACTCCGGACGAAGACATAGGAAGGTTCACTTCTCCGGTTGTGGATGTTTCCATAGGCAGGGGACAGTTGACGTTATACGACAAGAAGTTGCGCCAGTTTTTTGCTGTCAAGTTTCACAAAAAAGTGGAACTTATTAAAGGTCCACAGTTGTCCGAAGACGATTCTTGCCGGCCGGTCGATATAGGCATGCTGAGCAAGAATCCCAGTGTTTTAGATATGTATTGGTTGCCGCCGAATATTAAGACATCTCAGAACCATCAAAGCAGAGTACCCTATTCAGGGGCAGCTCAACTGCTCATCAGGGAGAGAAGCAAAGATTATGAGCCCGACAGATATGTGCTTGTTCTTGACGAATCGGGGCGGATCGACCTGCTGGACAGAGAAACGCTCGAATTTGCCGGGACGGCTGGGCGTTTGCCCGCGTCTGAGACGTTCTTTCCAACCGATAAACAAGTAACGCCGGATGATTTGCTGGCCTACAGAGTCCTGCCGATAGCTCTTAAAGAGGACCACAAGTACAGCGGGTTGTTAGCAGCCGCCATCAGCCGGGAGGGTACGGCGCTGGCCCTGGCTGTCTTCGATGAAAAGGGGGCCTGCATTAAAAGCAAGGACACCAGGGTAAGTGACAGTCGAGGTCGCCGAAACGTGCCTTCCAGCAGCGCTGTTTTCTTCGGCGCCCCCTGGGCGCCCGTCATGACCATCGGCAAGTTTCTGCTGGAGAATCTTCATCCCCCGATTCTTTCTCTGGCCTCTTATTTCACCGCCGGGAGCATCGAAGCCGCTTCAGGCCACCGGGCAATGCTGCTGCTGCCCAATTCCTTCATCGCAATGAAGGGCAGGGACGCTCGTGGAAATATTGCGGCAAGATTCCTGTCCGCCCTTTTATTGATAGCTCCTTCTATCGTATTGGCAATATTGCTCGCCGTGCGTGTCGGTAAGGATGCCGCCGTCGTGGGCCTCCCACGAAAAACCAGGCGCTTCTGGACACTCGGGACCATCGCCTTCGGCCTGGCCGGCTATATTACATACAGGCTAACCCGGCCGAAGATTACGCTGGTAACCTGTGTCAATTGCGGCAACCTAAGAAGGCCCGATATGGACAAATGCCACCGCTGCGGCAGCAAATGGAAAGTACCGGAACTAATTCTTCCGGCATGGAGAGTCCTCGACAGATAATGGAAAACCTATGAGAGCATTACTCACACTAATCAAAAGACAGATAATTGACAATGCCATATATTTCCCGGCTGCCACTATCTTCTCGATAGTGCTGATTATAGCAATTATCTCTATAACCTTTAGTGAAGATATAACCTATTTGTCGCCTTACACGGTTATTCTTATTGTCATTACGCCCATTCTTTTCGGTATCGGTTCTTTTATATTGGGCGTGTTACAAACGCACTCTGATAAAACAAGCGGGATTACGGCGGTGTTGTCGGTTCTGCCGATTAAGCATGGCCGCATTTTCTTTGCTCGTCTTATAACAGGCATACTTATAATTCTGATGCTTTTAGGTCCTTTGGCAATAATTGGAGCTGTTCTCTGGGAACTGTTAGGGCCGCCCGCCTGGCTTTTTCATAACTGGCTCACGGATACGTTTATTGGATTATCTTTGACTTCTTTGACGTGCTATTGCCTTGGACTTATCACAGCACGGAGAACCGAGACATTCACTTCAGCCCTGCGAGCGCTGCCGTTAGTTCCGATTCTCATGCTGCTTATTGTAATCAAAGGTTTCGGCTGGCCGCTTCTTGCAGTGCTTTTACCACTTCTCGCTGTTTTGCTGTTACGCTGCTTCAAGTCAGATTCCAATCGTTTTATGACAAAAATTGCTACGGCATTTACTGTTCTGGTGTTGTTGGCTATCCCACTCTACTGCGGACGCAATTTCTGCGACGGATTATTAGTGACCAAAATGAAAGCAAGTGCCACTGTAAGCTCTTCGGGCTTGTTTCCGCCTGAAATCGAGAATGATCCAAATGTGGACAACCACTCAGAAGCATATTGTAGGATCAACTTTAGGTATTATTACCGCGGCATAGTACACAACATCCTGGGAGGATCACGCCACTACAAACTTTCATACATTCTTGAGAATTTGGGGATAACAGAGTACTTCAGGTTCAAAGAACGAGGGATACGAGACATATACTACCCTCGCGGCGCTTATAGGAAACCTATTTATCTTTTTCATATAGACAATGTTGGAGGTCAATTCGTCTATCGCTGTATACCCATAGATAGCTCTACTGATGAGCACACATGGGTATGGAAGGACGCCACTGTACTCTACTTCGGCCCCAAAGGTATTTCTGATGTACCTGACAATAAACCTGGACGATTTGTATCGCCTACTGTCTATGCCTATATTGAATCGACAAGCTATCGTCGTGATTCTTCACCACTTTGCTATGTTTACGATTCGAATTCACGGTGCTTCTATACCATCGACTTTAAAAATCAAACTGTCCACAAGGGGCCCAACCTACAGAACTCTGAAGCTCAACCTATTGACATCGTCCAATTAGGTAAATCAGATGTCTTACAAATTGGTATTTCTCGTCCATCCTCTAAGTATGGGCGTCGTATTCGCATAGGTGCACGCACAAGAAGTGGTTATTTACCGGTCGTGAACGAATCGGAGCAAATTAACCTTCTTGATCCGAATACGCTCGAACTTCACGGGCCATCTGGTTTCTTGCCTCGGCCGAAAACGCTCTTCGGCCGGGCTTCTTCAAAACCAAAACATCTTCTTGATTACGATGTGGATCTTATCGCCATTGCATCCTATGATGAGCGTTCAATTCACGACGGTTTTCCCACTTATAGCATGACCAATACAAAAGGAGAATACCTCGGCTTGGTAGCGGGGAGCCTCTCGCGCCAGGGTATGTGGACATCCGTGGCGGTTTTTGATAAGGACGGCAAAAAGATTAAGAGTGCTAATTCCAAATCGACTTTCTTTGATGTGCCCGGCGGACCGGCATTAATAGTGACGAAGTACATTTTCGAAAGCCTGCATCCGCCGATTTTGACGCTGGCATCTTTCTTCACCGCATACAGCTTCGATGCCCGTTCGACGCACCGGGCGATGTTTTTTATGCCCAATTCCTTTGTGGCTATGGCCAGAGATTACGAAGGGAACATTTTCTATAAGCTGCTTCTTGTTCTGCTACTCATGCTGCCCGGGATTCTGTTTGCCAGCCTGCTCGGCTGGCTGATTGCGCGAGACGCTGCAATAATTGGTTTATCGCACAACGCCAGGCAGCTTTGGCTACTGGGAACAATGGTATTTGGCCTGCCTGCTTACATTACATACCGGCTGACCCGGTCGAAGATGACGTTGGTAACCTGTGCTAACTGCGGCAAGCTAAGACGGCCGGACATGGACACATGCCACCGCTGCGGCAGCAAATGGGATGTGCCGG
>CBDVBU010000214.1:0-6555 GCA_965372295.1 uncultured Phycisphaerae bacterium | reverse complement strand
TGGGTGCAGGTCGCGCCGACCAGCCTGCCGAGGCTCAAAAAAGGAAAGAATCATCTCCAATACAAACTCGGCGATCGCTACGGCCTTGCCACGGTTCCAATGCTGGTAAATCCCAATACCGCCGATCCCGCCGACCTGCAGAAACATCTGATCACGATGCCGGAAGATTACAACCCGGAGCGGCACACCTGCCGAATCAAAGGCGACGCTATTTTGCGCTTGACCGCTCCCGCGGGGATGAAGATCGCGTGGTTTAGTGCCGGCGCGACATTCCGGACTTACCAGGGGCAGCAGGCGGGCAAAACGGATAATCGTATCGCATATTCGGTCGGTCGGCCGGCGGACTTCAAAGAGATATACAAATCATCCGTGCCGACATGGACGAATCACTGGCGATGCAACTGGGATACCGATATTATGCTGGATAAGCCCGCCGGGCAGGTATATGTGAAGTACACGGGAAATCCCGGCCTGAATGTAATTCGGGCGTGCCTGCATTTGCTGCCGAAGCAGACTCCAAAGACCGACCTGCGCATCGTTCACGGTTTTAGCATAAACGGGCGGCTTCAAACGAAAACAATAGACCTGGATAAACCCAAGGACTACACAATCGAATGCGACGACGAGCCTGAAAACGTTTTCATCGAAATGACCGTCCCATCCGGATAGGAACCGGGACTGAGTTGTCTTTACTTGATCCTTACCTCATTGCTTCCGCGTAAGGCCCTTTCCCAGCAGGGGCAGGATTTTACTTGCTTCATTCGGACTATAATTGAAGATTGTAAAGCCTCCTGTGCCCAGTTTGCGGGTGACGTTGATCTGTTCTATAAGCTTACAGATATCAGACGGATCGCTCCAGACGCTTAAACCTATGCCGGGAAAGCACGGAACCTTGCCGGCCCATGTAAGCTGCTGCTCGACCATGCGCCGGAAGTGACTGCTGGAGTCCGTGTAATCCATCGGGCATACGAAATCAAGATACCCGCGATCGCACCATAACTTCCAGTCCTGGCCAACTGAGTTTCGATCTACAGGCCAGTTTCTAAAGACCGCCGCCGAGATTTTGATGTCCGGTCTAATCTTCTTTGCCTGCCGGCCAACGGCAACAACGACCTCCGTAATCTGCCGGCGCCGAAAGTCCAGCCATTGTTCACGCAGGCTGTCGTCATTCCGCACATCGGCAGGCCATTTGCGAATTTTCTTTTCGATTGTTTTCTCAAAACGCAGACGGCAACCTTTACAGAAGCAGCCTTCATTTCCGGGATAACGGATATAGTCGAAGTGCAGGCCGTGGACGTCGTACTTGCGTGCCACTTCGAGCATCGATTCAATCTCCAGCTTCCGGTTTTCCGGATGTGACGGGCAGAGCCAGCGGTCGTTCGATGAGCCGTCGTAGCTGACCTGCGTTCGGCCATCGGTCTTCATCCCGGCGATGAATTCTTTATCTGTCGCCCAGCCCATGTTATAGTTGACTTTCCAGACGTGACATTCAACGCCGTATTTTTTACAAGCCGCCAGACAAAGGTCGATTTGATCGCCCTGCTGCTCGACAGCGTCCGCCACGGGTAACACCTCACTCTTATAAAAAGCCGCCCCCGCCCAAAGCATATTAGGCAGGACAGCGGAAAAGCCGTTATCGGCAAGAATCTTTACGGCCTGATCCCACGTCATGCCGGCTACGCCGAATGCACTGTGGCACCAGAAAGCACGGTGCTCCGGGCGTAAGGGCTTTTGCGCCACGCAGTACGCTTCGATCAGAGACTCCTGTGATTGTTCGGCAGCAGCAATGACTTGTGAAAACTTGCTCTCGGATAACATGAACAGACTCTGAGCGTGAAGCTGGTCAGCCTTTTTGAGAGCCTCCAAAGCTCGACTGTCTCCGGAGGCAAGTTTTATTATGCCTTCTTTGGCTGCATTGTAATTATCATAAGGCCCCAATCGACCAACCCGGTCGAGACAGCCCTTGGCTGCCTGATGCCAGAGTTCCGGCACAAGTTCTCCGGCCATGGCCAGCAGCAATTGCATTTTGTTAGCCGAATCATCGGACAAAAGTACATGCGTCAGGAAAATGCAATTTTCGCCGGCGACGATGGCGGGTTTCCCGATAGATTGGTCTTTGTCGTTATACCACCATGCGACAACCCGGCTGCGTCCCTCGACGGCGGATGCATCGCGTATATTCCACGAGGCTTGCCTGGTAACCGCCGGCATTCCATGTAATGCATCAGCGGAAGGACGGATCGAGGCAAAATCACCTTGATATTTCCGGCGAATATGAGGGCCGACTCGAATACCTGTTATCGATTCGAGACGTCTGGGCAGCGTGTAGCAGGCGATTAATTTTCCGCCAGCCTGAAGAAATTCGGCGATCTCGCCGGCCACATTGCCCGGCACATTCGGATTGTGCGGCAGAACCACAAGCTTGATACCCTTGAGCCTCTCCGACGTGACATCATGATCGCTAAGGACTGTATGCGAAAGGCCGGCCCGCTCAAAAAACTCACTCATGACCTGTGTGTATTGCCTGACGGCATCCAGCTCATTCGGCGCCTCGCTTGCGACCGAATCGCCGCGAACGATAACAATCTTGCCGGCCGTACCGAATACACCCAGAGCCGCAATATAAAACTCGGTGTTTACATCCTGACCTCGCCATGCGGAAATGCGAATCGTGTCGATTTTGCCCCATCCGGCCGGTCGGCCTTCGATGTTAGTCGCGTTCTTATAAATCCTGACTGCGGCCCATCCATCGGAAGCAGGAGCATCGAATCCACCTCTGTACCACCCGTCTCCACTGTGCAGGTAAACGGCAAAACTTGCCACAGGCGATGGATCGGGGCAGTAAAACAGGAATTGAAGACCCTTGCACATGGCAAGGTCGAGTTTGAGGCTACCGTCCCAGGATGCTCGATCTATTTTTGTGCCGCGGAAGTTGCATTGCATCCCCAAAGTGTTCCTGCCGTCAATTTCCACGAGCGAAACCGGCTTGCTGCCAGCCATCGGCTTCCAAACTGTAGCGGCGGTCCGCTGAGAGTATAAAAAGTCATCGACTATTTTATAGGCCGGCTCCGGAATTGACGGTACAGACGCCGCCAAAGCCACGGACGAAAATGCACAAGTAATAATTAGCGATATAATCCTTATCGGCATTAGCTATTCTCCAAAAAGGTGGTCACTTGTTCCGAATCTCGTCGATCGATATAAGCCACAGTTTACCAGCAAAGACTCGAAAGCTCAATCATCGAGGCGAATTTCTTCGATGCGTGCGTACGGGCGGTTCGCGAACCGCCCGTACTTCTTTATAAGCCGCCAAATTTTTTTTATTTATTTTATTGACTTTTTACATTCTATACGTATAGTGGGGTTTTGAATAGAGTACTTTCCTTCATCTCTCAAGGGAATACTCTTAATAAAACGAAAGAGAGAGATTATTAAGTCGGCCTTTATATAAGGCCAAGGAGAAGTATCAGTGAGTACAGGTACAGTAAAATGGTTTAATTCAAGTAAGGGATTTGGCTTCATCGAGCCGGACGACGGCGGCGATGATCTGTTTGTCCACCACTCAGAGGTTAAGACAACCGGCTACGCATCGCTCGATGAAGGGCAGAAGGTCGAATTCGAGATCGGGGAAGGCAAAAAAGGTCCATGTGCGACCAACGTAATCCCGGGCTAAGCAAAAACAACGCTTTAGAACCGAAAGGCCTCGTCATCAAGCGGGGCCTTTTCATTTCTCCGGAGCGGGCCGTAGGGGCGGTTCGTGAACCGCCCGTACTTCCACTGCTTTAGGATTTCCAGGCATTCTATCATTGCCCGGCGACATTGTATACATAAAGGAAGTCACCATGGCGAATGTATAGACGGCCGGCACAGACGACCGGGTGTGCCCAACTGTTACCCTTGCCTCCTTTAGGGATATCGAACGAACTGACCAACTCATAACCGTCGGCGGTAGGTCGAACGAGTCCCATTATACCTTTTTCGCTCAGCATATACAGCATTCCTTCAGCATACGTGAGCGAACCCTTGCCGACACCCTTGTCCATATATTTTTTCTCGCCGGTCTGCCAATCGAGACAGATCCATAACTTACTGTTGCGAAAGGTGCTGTTACCGTGGAGATTCCCGTTGAGAAGCACCACACCGCCATGGTGACAATCAAGCTCCTGCGTCCGCCACAATTCTTCAAGCGAAGCTTTGCCGTCTTTGACATTAATGTCCCACTTGACAGAACCTGCCTTTAGCGTGCTGATAAAGAGCTGGCCATCGTGAAAGATGGGCGTCATGACGTTTTCGTCCGCGTAAGATTCGTGCTTGACGTGCCAGTGCTGCTCGCCTGTATCGGCATTGACACCGATTATGCTTTTAGCGGTCAGCGCGATGATAATTCGCAGCCCCTGATACTCAATGAGAGTCGGAGAACTGTAACCGGCCAGATCTCCGGTGCTCGGAGCGGTCCAGACGACTGCCCCTGTTTTCTTGTCCAACGCAACCATAGAAGTCTGCGGTCCCCCCGGGCAGCAGATCAGATGCTCTCCATCGATAAGCAGAGATTCGGCCAGTGCCCAGGTGGTCGTCTTGCTTTTGAATTTCTGCAGCGTATTGATATCCCAAATCTTCTTTCCGGTCCCGGCATCGAGGCAGACAAGATTTCCAGTCGGACTCTGATGATACAGCCGGTTTCCGTCGATAGTTGGAGTTCCTCGCGTACCGGGGTGGTCCCTGGTCCAGGCAGGGCCGTTCTTGACCTGCCATTGAGTTTTTCCATCCATATTCATGGCCGTGATGACTGTATCTTTTTCAATGTTGCCGGCGGTATAGATCATCCCAGCGGCAATCGATACGGTTGAATATCCGTGCCCCAGCCCCCTGGCTGTCCAAAGTAACGCCGGCCCGTTCTTGGGCCACTTTTTCAAAAGACCTGTTTCGGTAGAAAGGTTATCCCGGTTCGGCCCGTGAAATTGGGGCCAGATGGGATCCGGATCAGCAGCGTAAGCAAAACTCGTAACGATCAGAGCGCCAATCAGCATGATAAAAATATGTTGCAGGATTATGTTAAGCGATTTGAACATCTGTCATACTCCTTATCATTTGGATAATAACGCTCCGACTTGCCATTCTGAGCGGAACGTAGGGGCGGTTCGCGAACCGCCCGTACTTCTTAAACGCCGCAAGAGTATAACCAACCGATGAATTGCTATAACACCGACGACATTGAGATTCTTCGCTGCGATCAGGATGACATGGGGCGGCAATATTCTCCTTGAAGCTTTTGGTCTCAGTCGGCTTCGCTGCCTTCGCCGAGGAGCTTTGCTACTTTGTCCAGCAAGACGTCAAAATCCACGGGCTTTTCAAGAAAACCAGTCACGGGCATCCACTCGGAACTGGCAGAACCACGATACGTTATGCACCAGCAGAGATTCAGAGAAAGGCCTTTCGGAGCCTTTGGTATCGGGTTTGATTGATAATTCCGTGCCTTCCGACAATTCATAAGCGGCCGTGCGAATATTCTTATCTGCAACCATACGAAACAATCTTTTACTAACTTTTTACGTATAATCGTTAATGGGCAGCGTATCATACCATAATACGAAGAATCCGGCAAGAAGGCTCGACACAGAGCGAAAGTTGTGACAATCCGGGAAATTTGGTAATGTAAAAAAAAGAAAGATATTATAGAATTGCTTTGCGTTATTCATAAAGAAAGTTTCAGCCTATAAAATAGAAGGGCATTAACCATGCAATACGATGAACATCAAATCAATTCTAAGTTCCACACTCTTAGTTGCTCCTGTGGTGGATATTCCAAAGCACCTACAATGGGCATAAGCCGGCGGGGATTTCTTGGTGGCCTTGCCGGCACGGCTGCACTGGGCGGCCTGATGTTGCCAGCCGAGTCTCAGGCCCGTGCCGTTTCCGCTAAACCGGTTTCGCCCGGAATGGAGCCGCCCCTCGGTACAGCATTGCGAATCAAGCCGGTTCTGACTTACCAGATAGAAAAACGGCAGGAGAAAACCAGTTGGCGCAGTTACGGCGGACTCCAAACCCAGGAGAAGGTAAATGAGGAGGCCGTGAGAATCAGGACCGAATTGAATGAGTTGGTAACCAAAGCAGAATTTCCCATCGAAGTCTTGCCTCTCGCCCTGGTGGACAGTGATCAGAAAGCCGACGTGGCGGCGGACACCAAATGCGATGTGCTTTTAGTCTATGCGGCCGGCGGCTGGCAGGTCTATAAACTTGCCGCCTCAAAAACGCCTAACATTATGTTCCTGCGGCACAAGTCCGGTCATCACTACCTTTGGTATGAAATCGCTCATTGGCGACTCCTACGGAAAAACGGCGACACATTCGAAGAGCCGAATATGGATGTTGACGATATCGTGGTCGATGACTATCACGGGATTCTATGGCGGTTGCGGGCGCTCTACGGGCTGAAAAATGCCAGGGGTACGAAAATGCTCGCAATCGGGGGGCTGACAGCCTACAGCGAACCTGCTCAAAGACTCGGTCCTGCCCATGCGAAAGAGGTCTGGGATTACGACTTCGAAATCGTTTCCG
>CBDVBU010000213.1:0-6613 GCA_965372295.1 uncultured Phycisphaerae bacterium | reverse complement strand
GTTACGTTGATCTGCGAGGTCCACGCCGAAAGAATCCCGTACGCGCCGACGGAAATCGTGCCGCCCACGCCTGAGTGGGTGGCTTCGGTGGCGGAGAAAGCGCCGGCCCGACCGACCGTTGTGGCTGACCAGCGCGCGATTCTCGTCTTCTCGCTTCGCACGGGCTACGACCATAAGGTCATACCACACGTCAACCGCGTATTTGGGATCCTGGGAAAGAAATCAGGTGCCTTCCGAACAACGGTCACGGTCGATATCGAGGATCTGGTGCCGGAGAAGCTGGCCGCATACGATGTTCTCGTATTGAACAACAACTGTTCCAAGGGACCGCGTCGCAACCTGTTCCTGGACGAGCTGGAAAGCAATCCCAAGTATGGCGCCTTGACCGACAAGGAGCGTCAAGTGAAGTCGGACGCCCTGGAGCAGTCCATCCTTGATTTTGTGGCCGGCGGGAAAGGGTTGGTTGTTGTCCACGGCGCTCCGACAATGCTCAACAATTCGGCGAAGTTCACCGCAATGGTTGGCGCCGCCTTTGACTATCATCCCCCTAACCAGGAAGTCACGGTGCGCCCCGTTGCCGATGACCACCCGCTTCTTGCGGCTTTCCGAGGCAAAGGGCCATTCATCCACCGCGATGAGCCTTACTGCTTCGGCGGAGTATACGAGAGGCTGGATTTCCGCCCACTGCTCTCCATGGACGTGGATGGCATCAAGGATTCGAGGGATCGTGTTGGTGCCATTGCCCGTTACGTAGCCTGGATCAAGCCCCATGGAAACGGTCGCGTCTTCTACTGTTCCCCCAGCCACTTCCCGGAAAGCTACGAGAGTGCCACGCTCTTGCAGTTTATTCTGGACGGTGTACAGTACGCAGCGGGCGATCTGAAGTGCGACGATTCAACGCCCTAAGAACGAGTCGACAAGCCTAACAGTTGTCACCCTACAAAGGAGATAAAGCCATGAGAAGCATATCTGTGTTCGTTACGGGGATGATGATGGGTTTTGCGAGTTTGCTTTGCCCAACAGTGCAGGCGGGTGATGCAGCCGGCCGGGCGGAGTCTTCGACACCGCTTTGGTATCGCTGGGAAGGTGAGTTTCGCGCGTTGGCCGACACAAGTCCGAAAACGCAATTGTCGCTGAAGCTTACTTCGCCATCAGGAAAGCAACGGACTCTGCAGGGCTTTTGGGATGGCGGTCGGATGTGGCGAGCGCGTGTTATGCCCGACGAACAGGGCGTGTGGAAGTATCAAACGAAGTCGAGGCCGCCCGTCAAAGGTTTGGACGGTATCGGCGGTCAGTTCAAGTCCGGGCCAGCCCTTGGCGACAGCCGCTTTGCGCGACACGGCGCGATTCGCGTTGCTGCCGCGGGTACTTACCTTGAACACACAGATGGCACTCCTTTCTTCTGGCTTGGCGATACGGTCTGGAATGGCCCTATATTGAGCACGAAATCCGATTGGACGGAGTATTTGCATGACCGCGTGGCAAAGAAGTTCACCGTGGTACAACACAACGCCGTCGCTCCGTGGCGGACGGCAGCAACGGACGAACTTGGCCAGGTTGCCTTCACGTCCCAGAATCATGGCGGACCGATCGAGTTGAATCCTGCGTATTTCCAACGTCTTGACCAGCGCATCAACGCGATTAACAACGCCGGCCTGGTCGCTGCTCACGTGCTGATCTGGTCACTGACGGATCATGATCCCGGCAAATATCTTTCTGAAGAAGACGTTATCCAACTCGTCGAATACCAAATCGCCCGATATGGCGCCCATCATCTCGTTTGGATCCTGGCGGGAGATAATCGATATAACGAACAGACGACGTCAAGATGGAAGCGAGTTGGACGTGCCGTGTTTGGCGACGGCCCGCACGCACCTGTTACCACGCATCCAACGGGGGTGAATTGGCCCTGGGAAGACTGGCGCGACGAACAATGGCTGGACATCCTCGGCTACCAGAGCGGTCACGGCGACAGTGCGAAATCGCTGGCTTGGATTCACTCGGGGCCCGTGCACCGTAACTGGCGGCATCACAAGAAGCGGCCGATCATCAACCTCGAGCCGCCCTATGAGGATATCATCGCTTACCAGTCGCGCAAGCCACACTTGGCCTACAACGTCCGCCGGGCGGTGTATTGGAGTCTCCTCTGTGCCCCAACGGCTGGCATTACCTACGGGGGCCACGGCATGTGGAGTTGGCAGACCGTCGAGGATGTGGCACTGAACCATGAGCGATTCGGAGTCGCCAAGGTCTGGCACGAGGCCAAAGATCTGCCAGGCGCTTTCGACATGCAACGGATGGCCGAGTTCTTCACCTCGGAGCGTTGGTGGACACTTAAGCCGGCGGGTGAGTTGCTCGGCGCACAACCCGGACGCGAGGATCCATCCCGTTTCGTTGCTGTTTCCCGGTCTGACGACGGAGACCTCGTGGTCGCGTATCTTCCCGTTGGTGGCGAAGTTGCATTCAGCCAATCGATCACCGAGTTGGGGCTTGGCTCGATGCGCTGGTTTGATCCACGCACCGGCCGCTTCGAGGCGGCAAAGCCGCGGGATGGCCGGTGGTTCACGGCACCTGACAATACGGATTGGATGCTGGTGTTGAAACGGTAACACCATTCTCTCGGTTTTCGATGTTTCACTGCTCCCTCCGCGGTTGTTGTGAATTTCGCCTGCTATTCTGCCCGACGTGGATTATTAGTGACTGCCCCAAGTGTCCCCTACTATTTTTTGTTCCTGTTGCGGAAACTGTCTCCAACAACCTCAAATTTTTCCATAAGATCACCGGCCATTACCTGAAAAACGCCCGGCTCCACAACTCGTTTCATCTTTTGATCGAATAAGGCCAATTGATCGGACGAGATTGTGAATTCCACGCTTCGTTTTTCTCCCGGTTGGAGAGTAATTCTCTTGAATGCCTTTAGTTCCCTGACCGGTGTTACTATGCTGCTGACTACATCATTTGTATAGACCTGCACAACTTCGTCGCCTGTGCGTTTGCCGGTGTTTTCCACTTCTACGGATATAATCAGATTTTCTCCGACAGAAATATTCTTTGGCAACTGGAGATTTTGATAGCGAAAGCTGGTGTAACTAAGGCCGTGTCCAAACTCATAAAGCGGACCGGTCTTGCCGAATTTATACTTTCTGTAATAATGAGAAGGTTTGTGATTATAATAATGTGGTATTTGACCGGCGTTTCGAAGAATACTGATAGGCAGTTTGCCGCCGGGATTATATTCGCCGAATATAACCTCCGCTACGGCCTGGCCGGCTTCCATACCCGGTTCCCAGGCTTCCACGATAGCCGGTATATTTTCGGCTATCCATTCGATTGCCAGGGGCCGTCCGTTTATTAATACAGCTATGACAGGCGTACCCGTCTTCTGAACCGCTCTGACCATCTCTAACTGCCTGCCCACCAGGCCGATACCTGAGCGGGCTATATTTTCGCCGCTGGTCCGTTCTGTTCGCCATCCTTTGATATTTCCTTCGTCGTCACAGCGGTTACTATTGCCGCCAATTACTAAAACAGCCACATCCGCCTTTTGTGCCTTTTGTGCCGCGATACGAATGTCCTCGTCGGAGATGGCCCCGATTTTACCGCACGGATAGTAGTCGATTCTGGTCTTCGAGGAGGCGTTATTCCGCATACCCTGCAAAATGCTTGTTATATTTTCACTGGGTTGGGAGACTACCCAGTCGCCTAATATCGAATTATTATTCGCGTTGGGACCGGTGATGAAAATCGACTTTATATTTTTATCTAACGGCAGCAACGACTTTTTATTTTTAAGCAGCACGATGGATTTCCGCGCGATCTGCAGCGCGAGGTCTTTGTGTTCACGACAGGCTAAAACCTTTTTGATCCGGCTTTGATCGACATATCTGTTTTCAAACAATCCAAGTTGGAACTTGGCGGACAAAATTTCTCTGACCGCCCGGTCTATGCGACTTTCCGGTATGGCGCCTTCGCGTACCAATTGTTCAAGCGGCTCAAGAAATCCTTCTCCGTGCATATGTATATCGATGCCAGCCGAGACAGCCATTCTGACCGCGTCTTTGGGTGTTTTGGCCACGCACTGTAAGTCAACAAGCCGTTCAACATCCATCCAGTCGCTGACCACAAATCCCCTGAACCCCATTTCCCCGCGCAGCATATCGGTCAACAGTTTTTTTGAGGAATGACAGGGTTCTCCGTTAAGTTCGCTATGATCGGCCATAACTGTCCAGGCCCCGGCGTCTATACAAGCCTGAAACGGCGGCAGAAATATTTCTCTGATAGTTCGTTCTGATATGTCCACCGGCGCCATATTAAGCCCGTTGACGGGTTCGCTGCCGGCGAGTAAGGTTTTCGCGCAGGCCAAAACACTGAACGGTTCTGATATACCCTTGCCCTGATAGCCACGGACCATCGCGACGCCCATTGTCGAGACCAAAAAAGGATCTTCTCCGAAATTCTCACCGGTTCTGCCCCACCTCGGATCACGAGTAACATTTATATACGGCGAAAAGTTCCAATGATAGCCGGTAACCCGCATTTCCTTAGCGGTAACAGCGGAAGCTTGTTCGATTATTTCAGGGTTCCAGGTACTGGCCATTCCGATAGGGGTGGGAAATATCGTTGAGCCACTATAGTAGCCATGCCCGTGAATCGCGTCAATAGCGATAAGTACGGGGATTTTCAAGGGAGAGTTTTCTGCTAACTTTTGGATTTCCTCGACTGCTTTAGCGTCCTTAACAATCAGAAATGATCCGATCAAGCCTTGTTTCAAACGCCTTTTTGCCTCTATGAGTTCGTCTTTCTTCATTTTGGCAAAGCCTTTGAACTGATCCATTTGGCCGACTTTTTCTTTTAGAGTCATTCGGCCCATGAGATCGTCGATTCTTTCTTCAATCGGCAAATTCGGATTCAGGTACTTCGCTGTTGGTTCCTGCCCGTAAGCGATACTATTTACAAGTAAAAAAACTATAAATAACACACGTACCATTCTTATCACCTTCACTTTACAGTATAATGTGCGAAAAACACTTTATGTTATCATAGAATCTTTGAAATGCGAGTTCATATTGTTGCAATTGGGGTGAAAATCCGGTATTTTGAAGGGGTATATGGCCCGGCGGTGTAGCCGGGAAGTTGATATGGGAAAAACGAAGTCATCTGTAAAAGTGATATTCGGTAAGGCTTTTCATTTTTTCCGAGAGGTTATTATGACAAATCGAACTCGCCGACAGTTTTTGCAGGACTCGATTTTTGCCGCAGCGGCGGTATCTTCGGCCCCGATGATAAGCAGCATTGCCAAAGCGCAAAGCAAAAGCCCCAATGAAAAGCTTCTTTGCGCGGTTGTCGGCTGCAAAGGCCGCGGCGGCGGTCACATCAGCGCCTTTTCCGGTAGGAAGGATTGCGCAATCGCATACATCGTCGACATTGATGAAAAGGTGGGTCAGGACCGCTGCAACTCCGTCGAGAAACGCACGGGTCGCCGGCCCAGGTTTGTCAAGGATATGCGTGAGGTGTTCGACGACAAGTCCGTCGATATCGTTTCGACGGCGACGCCGAACCACTGGCACGCGCTATGCGGCGTCTGGGCGATGCAGGCCGGCAAAGATGTGTTCATCGAAAAGCCCATAAGCCATGATATTCCGGAAGGTGCGGCGCTCGTGGCTGCGGCGAAGAAATACAAAAAGATGTGCCAGGTGGGCACACAATGTCGCTCGAATACCGCGCTTCTCGGTGCTATGAAGTTCATTGAAGATGGCGGCATCGGCGAAGTCAATTTCGCGCGGGGGCTCTGTTACAAGCGGCGAGGATCTATCGGCCCTCTGGGCGATTATAAGATCCCGGAAGAAGTCGACTTCAATCTCTGGAGCGGCCCGGCGCCTTATACCACGCCGAAACTCACCCGGCAGCGGTTCCACTACGACTGGCACTGGCAGCGGATGTACGGCAACGGGGATTCGGGCAACCAGGGCCCGCATCAGACCGACATCGCCCGCTGGGGGCTCGGCATAAACCGCCATCCGAACAGCGTGATTGCATACGGCGGCCGGCTGGGTTATCAGGCCGAGCGCAACGACCCCAATTACATCGATGCCGGTGACACGGCCAATACCGAGATCGCTATTTACGATTACGGCGATAAGTGCATGGTCTTCGAGACGCGGGGACTTTCGGTCGATAACTCGGCGGATCTCGAGATCAGCACCATGTTCGAGAGTACCAAGGGCAACCGGATCGGCGTGATCTTCTACGGGACCGAAGGCTACCTGGTCCAGAGGTCCTACACTCATTGCATGGTGTTCGATCTCAAGGGCAAGCTGGTCAAAGAATTCAAAGGCGGCGGCGACCATTACGACAACTTCGTTCAGGCCGTTCGCAGCCGGAAAGCCGAAGACCTCAACTCCGATGCCTTCCAGGGACATCTCTCGGCGGCACTTGCGCATTTGGCCAACATCAGCTATTATCTCGGCGAAAAGAACAAAGTTTCCGTTAAGGAGGCCAAAGCCGTGCTGGAAAAGGTTAAGAGCCGGGACAATAACATTTTGACGCTGAATCGGACCGTTCGGCATTTCAAAGATAACGGCGTCGATTTGGACAAGTACCCGATGTCGATGGG
>CBDVBU010000212.1:0-6719 GCA_965372295.1 uncultured Phycisphaerae bacterium | reverse complement strand
TTGCATCAGCACGGCATTGGCATCCTTAATGTCGATAGAATCGCCATACCATATCACATTTTCACCGCGTTCAAGCAAAAGTTCGTATCTTGATCTGGAGATCGAGACATGGTCTTCGCCGGAACCTCCCCAGTATTTAATGAGCAGCATACTGTCCTTAATTATTCCGCCTCCTGTTGAATCCCGGCCGCCAAACAAATTCAGCAGTAAAATCATTGTTACGATGATCGCCGCGGCTGCGACTGATTTACTCAGCCTTAAATCTATAATAATATTGACCGTATCCCAGCCGATTTTGTGCCGGGACAGCCTGTGGGGGATTCGCTGTTTTATCTCCTCGCCAAGACCGGGGCGAACCGGCTCTGTGACTTGCCGGCCCAGTTCGTTAAGCAGTTTTTTGATTTGATCTTCTTTCATTTCAGCACTCTTTAGTATCAGGGTTCCAAAACGTAAAAGCTACGTTCCGGACCTTTTTAAATAATTTCCTTTCTCAAGGTTTTTAATGCTCTGTTCAGTCTGCTTTTGAAAGTTCCTTGATTTAAGCCGGCCGCATCAGTGGCCTCGGCAATCGTTAACTGCTGCATATAATGTAAAATAATCGTTTCTCTCAGTTTCATCGGCAATCGTTCCACGGCGTCTTTCAAATGTTCCAACTGCTCGTTATGCTCCATTTTCTCATGCTCACCCTTGCCGCTTTGCGGCATTTCAAGGCCTTCGATGCCGATGACCTCCTTGTGCTTGTGTTTGCGCCAATGCAGCTTTGAAACATTACTTGCAATGCGATAAATCCAGCCATTTAATGCTTTACCGTCTTTCAATTGGCCTATATGGTGCCATGCGTTGAAAAAACTTTCCTGCGTCAGGTCTTCACTGACCTGTCGGTCATGGCCAAGCCTTCTCATAAATAAATAAATCGGCTGATAATACTCATCGACAAGCTCGGCGGCGGCCGCCCGGTCGCCGGTTCTTAATCGAGCAGCAAGCGAATCCCGTCTCTGGCTATGATACTCCTTATCGCTGTCAAGATTCCGCTGCGTATTCTTAAGATACGTCAAATCAGCCTTCTGTTCTGCTAATTTTGCCTTTTTTTCCATATATTCTTAGTATCCTAATCAGGCTGCTGTTAGTGTACTGTTAATCCTGCCTGCCTGCAATATCAAATCCATTTGTCAATGCAGCATATCTAACGTGAAATACAGGCTTGCACGGCATCCGTTTCGGAATCGGAAAAAATTGGTTGATATACCTTTTCTGTTGTGAAATAATATGTCGGCTTATGAAAACTCGGATGAAAAAACTACTGATTCTGACCGGATTTGCTCTTTGCCTGGGCGGCATTGCCAGAGCCGATCTGGAAAAGCAAATTGACGGCATAATTAGAGAATCCGTACAGAAAAGAGTCAAATTTTCCATCCATGTCTTAGAGGCCGATTCCGGCAGAACAATTTATGACCATGACGCAAAAGAGTTGATGATACCGGCTTCTAATATGAAAATCATTACCAGTGCGGCAGCCCTGAATTATCTGGGTTCTGATTACGTTTACAAGACTAAGGTCGGGCTTTCCGGTAACTCACTGGTTGTCATCGGAAGCGGCGATCCGCTGCTGGGCGATGAGAAAACCGATGCCAGGTACGGCCGGGAGCCGGGCTGGATATTCAAGGACATTGCAAACGCGCTGAAGTCCAGGGGTATAGGGACAATCGAAGGGATTATAGTTGACAGCAGTGTTTTCGATAACGAGCCTGTGCATCCGAGCTGGCCGGCGGATGATTTGAATCGCTGGTACGCCTGCGAAGTGAGTGGCCTGAACTTTAACGACAATTGCATAAAGATAAGCGCAAAGAATATCGGCGGCAAAGTCGCAGTTTTTGTCGAGCCGCAAACCGCTTTCGTATCGCTCATCAATAAGGTCGTGCCAATATCGAAGGGCAGCGGCGCCGTCGGAACGTATCGCAATCGTCACCCTAACAGGCTGACCGTTTTCGGCAAGTGCAAGGATGAGGTCGGGCCGTTTGACGTGGCAATCGAAAGGCCAGCGGTGTATTTTGGCTTTCTGTTGTACGAACATCTTGCCGAGGCAGATATCGATGCAAAAGGAGACCTTGTCGAAAAAACGCTGGAAGAGGGCAGCGACTTCATCCCGTTAATCGAGTTCAGCACGCCGCTTACCGACTGCCTGGCTCGCTGTAATAAGAACAGCCTCGGATTGGCCGCCGAGGCGATGCTTAAAACCGTCGCCGCAATGGGTAATCCGGATAAGAAAAACGGTAGCTGGAAAAGGGGTCAGGAGCTAATTTCTGAATATCTATTGAGGCTTGGCATTGATAAGAGCCAGTTCTACATCGATGACGGCAGCGGCCTGAGCCGGCAAAACGAACTAACTGCGTATGCGATAACAACAGTCTTATCGGACATTTACAAGGGCAAGAATTGGCAGTTGTACAAGGACTCGCTCGCGGTAGGGGGGACAGAGGGGACAATTGAAAAATATTTCAAAGAGGAAAAGTACAAAGGTAAAATCTTCGGCAAGACCGGATATATCAACAGCGTCAAGACGTTCTCGGGCCTGTGTGTCACTGACCGGGGCGATTACATCTTCTCCATCTTGTCCAACAACACCAACGGCCAAACCCGCTCGGTCATCAATAACATCGCTAAAGAAATCATCGATTATTTCAAAAGCGAAGAAGATTAGTCAAATAAGGCCCTTAAGCACTCGGGTGTAGTGGTGACAAGATTAAGGCCTGAAATAAACTATTGGCCCGTTCTCGTAGACTTTTCTTTCCCATTCGGGTTTGACGACTGATTCGTAGATTGATTCTTCGAGGCGTCCCATTTCTACGCCGAGTATTACCGCCGAGGGTGGATTTTTTTCGAGTGATTCTGCAAGTGTTTCCACGCCGGCCGTGTGTGTTATCCGGCGGTCCTCGGCTGGCAGGGAATCGGCGATTCTATAGATAATCGCGCCGGCGGACAATTCAGGATATATATCGCAGCCGCCTTCGAGAGCGAGCAGGGGGGCTAAGGTTAGTATGAGTTTTGAGCTTTGAGTTTTGAGCTTTCCGGCAATATCTTCCGAGACTTTGTGAATTTCAATCGGCACCCATCTTTCCGGCACGAGAGCTATAGGAGTTCTGTACAGCACAATAGGCTGCGAGAATAACGCCACAAGCGTGCAGAGAACCATTAAGCCTGTCGCTATTTTAAAATGCCTGCTAATGCCCGCTTTGTCGGCAAGCCTTCGTAAATATAACAGCGGGAAGGCGAAACCGACGGCCAGGAAGGGAACCGGAACCGCAAGATACTGTCTCCACATTGTCGGAGGAATCAGGGCGATTGTGAAAAATATCGCCGGCAGCAGGGCGGCAAGCAACAGATTTATGCCGCTGGCAATCTTCAATTTACGGCGAAGAAAAAACACGCTCAGGCAGAGGTATATCGTCAGTACCAAAAGGACGAAATAGCCCGGCGTTGTCAGGCACGCGAACGTCAGGGCAAATTTATTATGAACCATGCCTATTTCGCGCAGCCATTGGCCGTATAGCATCGGTATTTTGACTATGTTTAGAAAAAATGCCCGCGGGGCCTGGGCTATCACCCAGACAGGCCAAATCGAAACAACCGCCCCAGCCAGCAGAAATGGCAGGGCGTTTTTGAGTCTTTTTTTGATCGACCCGGCAGGGATGCTCAGCAGCAGCACGAAAAACAAAAGCTCGGCCAAAACTGTGGTTACGCGCATACAGGTAGCGAATGTGAGCAGGGCACCGATGACGGCGATGCGCCAATATTTTGATTTTTGCTGAAAATCGGTTGATATAAACAACCAGAAAGATAGCACGACGCAGAAAATTACGACATCGTGGTTCCAGGCGTAGCCGTTGGCATAATCGACAAGCGGGTTGAATACGTACAGCACAGCCGCACATAGGCCCAAAATCATGCCGGAAGTTGTAAAAGGCCTGAAAATGTGCCGGTATATGCCGACTATGCCCAGCATCACGAGAATATCGCACACGCATGAGAGCAGTCTGACTGTGAGCAAGTAGTGAGTTGTGCCGAATAATTTGAACAGAGTTGCGCAGAGCAACGGATGGTAGGGCATTTGGGCGGCGTATGAAAAATCCCTGTAAATCATCTTGCCCTCGGCCAGGCAGACGGCTCCGGTGCAGTACATCTGTTCGTCGCGGCCTACGGGCTTGCTCATCGTGTTTGCCAGGACGGCCAGCGATAAAATAAATAATATTATAACGACGATAATATTAATGAGCTTCGGCGACATTTTATCATTCAATTTAGATTTGTGCTTTGGGGCCATATTACCATTCCGCAAGTTCGCCGAGAAGCTCCTCGACCAGATCTTTCATTGTTAAGATGCCGACAGGCCTTTCCCGCCCGAAGCGGCCGGCTCTTACCACCAGAACAATCTTGTGATTTTCCTTCTGTATGATGTTCATGGCATCTATAACAGTCATGTCGGCGTCGAGTTTTCGGATCGGCTTGATGAAACCTTGCAGGTCGGTGAACTTTTCCGATGAGTTTAACGCTTCGTAGATACCGATAAAGCCAATGATGTTTCCGTCCCGGCCTTCGGTTACCGGCAGCCGGGTAAAGGCACACTTACTCAATTTGTTCAATAATGCTGAATCATCGGAATTAACATCGACCATCTCGACATTGTGGATCGGGATCATTACCGAGCCTATATGAACGTGCGAGATACCGACCAGGCGATTAATGATGTCGCTCTGCATGGGGCTTAGAAAGCCTTCTTCGTGCGTGTCATGCAGAATCGCCTGGACTTTGTGTCTTTGCGCGGATGCGATGACTGTCTTGGAAGAAGCATCTGGTCCCGCCAGTTGGGTAAAGAGACTCGATATGAGTCTTAGCAGAGGTACCACGCCGCACCAGCTCAAAAGCTTGTGAAATGCGTATAAGAGCGGTGAGATGTATGGCATGACAAAATCCGCGCGATAGAGAAAAATATTCTTGGGGATCAACTCGGAAAAAACAAACAATATCGGTACGGTCACAAGGGTCGCAAAAAACTCAGCTTTATGTTCATTGCCGACTTCGACCAAAAACATTCCGGTAACAATGCTTGTGATAAAATAGTTGGCAAGATTAGTGCCGATAAGCATTGACAGGAGCAGACCGGAACTGTCATGCAAACATCTGCCGAGTATGACAAAAGGCAGGTGTTTCTTTTCAACACCCAGCCGCAGGCGAAGCCGGCTAAGCTGGTACAGACCGGTCTCGGCACCGGAAAACAAACCGCCGAGAATTATGAATAAAGTGATTAACAGTACCAATGCCATTTTATTGACTATCGCTTGGGAAAGGCTCAAAGGTTAATATAAGGGTTTCTATTCGATGCTTTTGTACTTTTTCGACGGCAAACTTCAGGTTTTTCAAATAGGCCACGTCGCCGCTCTTGGGTATTTTTCCGAGAAGAGCGGTGACCAGCCCGCCGATTGTCACCATGCGGGTTTCAGCCAAATCGATGCCTAATACATCGACCCAGTCGTGAATGGCAACGTTGCCCGACAGTCGATATTCAAAAGGTCCTGTTTGTTCGATCGATTCGGTTTGGCCTGTCGATTCGATCTGACCGAGCAGTTCTTCGGCGATATCTTCGAGGCGCACCGAACCGGCGATACCGCCATATTCATCGACCACGATTGCCATCTCGGTTCTGCTCCTGCGAAAAAATTCCAGCAGCGATTCGACCGTTTTTTGTTCCGGCACAAAATTGACATCCTGGACAATTTTGTCCAGCGTGACTTCGCCCCGGAGCAGTATCTGCCGGAGGTGAACTATGCCGATGATGTTGTCGATCGAGCGGGCATAAACAGGAAGTCTTATCAGATGATTTGTTTTCATCTTTTCTCGGGCTGCTGCGATCGATTCGGTGACGTCACAGGTAATCATATCCACTCGCGGCCGCATTACATGCCGGACCTTAAGAAAACCAAGCTCGATTATTTCAGTAAAGAGCCTGTTCTCGTCAGCGGTAATCAATCCCTGCTTTCGGGTGACCTCAATCAATGATTTAAATTCACTGACTCCGATCGTTTTGGGTTTTCTGGTGGGCCCCAAAAGAAGCCGAAGGGACGGCTCCAGGATGAACACTTTGAAAATGAATTCAAGAGGTGCAAAGATTTGAAGGCATAGAAATGCCGGTAGGGCGGCGGCGACACTTAAAGACTTTGAATTTGCGTAGGCCAAAGATTTCGGCAGGATCTCGCCGAAGATAACCAGCCCGGCAAAGCTCAGCAGGGCGGTTAACGTAGCAGCCAGGCTGCTTTGATCTTTAAGCCGGATCGTTAAAACGCTGGCGACGGCATAAAACAAAACATTCACCGTCATATTTCCGAACAAGAAGCAATTGAGCAATTGCCCCGGTTTTTTCATAAGCCGTGCAGCCAGCTTCTGAAGTTTGTGCTTGGATCCCTCAAGCAGCTTAACTTGTCTATGTGACAGGTTTAAAAAGGCCGTTTCTGCTCCCGAAAAAAAAGCGGAACCGGCAAGAAGTATCAGCATCAAAATAATTTTAGGCACCAGGGCCGCCATCAGCAACTATCCGACTGTGGTTTTGGGCAAAGCGATCTTAAACGTGCTACCATGACCGGGTTTGGATTCTACCGAAATGCTTCCTTGATGTCCATTGATAATCATTTTGCAAAATGCCAGCCCGATGCCCGCTCCGGAATATTCGG
>CBDVBU010000211.1:0-6729 GCA_965372295.1 uncultured Phycisphaerae bacterium | reverse complement strand
AATGAGTCCAGCAGCGCTGCTAAGTTAACCGAAGCGACCGGCGGGGCCGGGAAATCCGCTGCATTAGCGGCGAGACCCGTTACAATATTCTGTGCCAATGCCTTTATTTCTGCTTCTCTATCGGGAAATCGTGCCATAATTCAATCCTTTCTTTCTTAAAGTATTAGTTTACTCCATAATAATCTTACCACTGAGGTCACGGAGGTCACTGAGTTTTATTGTTTTCTCGTTCATATATTTTGCCTTACTCTCACACTAACACACTTCCGCACTCTCGCACTACCGAACTGTTAAGCTCTCTCACCCCCTCTGCCCCTCTGCCCCTTCTCGGCTTCCTAACCTATCTCATCTCTTCAGGGCTTTCAGGAAAACAGTGATACTGTCATACTGTCATTAAGTCAATCTCATTTGCATGGCCCGCAGTGTTCGCTTGAAGGGATCGAGTATTAAGCCAAGATTTTCCAATGTTACAATTCCAAGCAAAGGATCGTCATCCGACTCGCCAAGAATGACAGGCGTATGGCCATCGACATCTTCCAGAGCAATGTGACATTCCGATACGTATCGCTCTATATGAACACCATCTGCAAGCGTAAAGGTTACTTTTCTTTTCGGTTTAAGGTTCAAGTCCCGCCATACGTCTTCCGGCAATAGAGTATAACTCGCACCACTGTCAACCATAAACTGAAGCTGTCTTTGCTTGCCGGAGGGGCCGGTTACGGTAGCTTCGATAAATGTTAATCCCATAATTGCACCTCAATTCGGGTAATCTATAAATATCAATTGTAGGCAATCCTAACCAAGCCAATAGTCATCAGTCAGATTCCCAAGTTTCTCAAACGTTTTCACAACCTCTCTCGGCCTCAAGACCGGCACGGGCGGCATTAGACGGCAACCTCGACAGAAAGACACCCCTCAACCGCTTCATAGATATTGCGCAGCAATTCATCGAAAGTATCTCCCTGAGTCGCACATCCGGGAATTGCGGGAACTTCTGCCCAATAGCCACCTTCTTCTGCTTCGTGAATTATTACCTTCAATTTCATTGTAACTGCCTCGTAATTGGTTCCTTTTGATATATTATAGCAAATCGATCTAAAACATGCAACCTTCCAAGAAAACCGTGATGCCGTTAAACCGCCCCCTCTGCGCCTAACTCCTTTTGCATTCATCACTTACGAACTATCGCACTGCTGAACTGCCGCATTCCTAACTACAATTACCTCATTCCCAACTCCGAACGCCTCATTCCTTCTTGAGAATGCCTCATTCTTAACTGGGAATACGTCATTCCATCTTGGCAATGCCATATTCTCAGCTTCAAACGCCTCATTTCTTCTCGGGGATATATCATTCCCTCCGGGCAACGCCTCATTCTCGACTGGAAATATCGTGCATGATGCAAGACAGAATACAGAAGACAGAATACAGAACACAGAAGAAAACTTAGTTCACCACGAAGGACACGAAGTGCGCGAAGATTAAAGTTGAGCGAAGTAGAATGGATCCGTGTCTGACTCCTTCGTGTTCTTCTTATCTTCGTGGTAAAACATCCCGTAAATCTTGTAAATCCCGTCTAAGAAATTCTTTTTTACGGACAGAAATTGATGCATATTGATACTATTCTGCTTGCAGCCTTACCATCCCAGAAAGGTGGTATTTGTGATTTTTCCCACTGATGATCGAGTGCTTTTTTGTAGGCAGCCAATATTCTATCGGTCCGGGTGCCTGCGATTTGATTGGTTCCTAATTCGGCAGTCACCGGGCGCTCCGTGTTATCCCGCAGAGTTATGCAGGGCACCTTCAGGATAGTTGTTTCTTCCTGAATGCCGCCGGAATCCGTTAAGACGAGCCTGGCATTGGAGGTAAGCTTCAGGAAATCAAGATAGCCGATTGGGTCCATCAGGTGCAAATTCGGCATTGCCTCTACCTGCTTGCCAAAGCCGCCGGCGGCAAGGTTCTTCCTGGTTCGCGGATGGACCGGGAAGATAATCGGCAGGTCCGCCTGTATCACTTTTAGGGCATCCAGTATTCCGGCGAAGACTTTCGGGTCATCGACATTTGACGGACGATGCAGGGTGAGAACAGCAAAGCCGTCACCATCAAGACAACCTTTGGCCTTCAGTTCGTCGATGATGGTTGACTTATCGGCCTTTGCCTTGTTCTTGAGGAGTGTGTCGATCATGACATGGCCAACGAGATGAATCTTATCTTTTGCGATGCCCTCTTTGAGGAGGTTGTCTACGCCGCTTTGCTCCGTGCAGAAAAGCAAATCGCTGATAGAGTCCGTAAGGATACGATTGATTTCCTCCGGCATTGAACGATCGCCGCTGCGCAATCCGGCTTCGACGTGTGCCAGCTTCACCCCCAGCTTGACCGCGACCAAACCGCAAGCGATAGTGCTGTTCACATCGCCTACCACCAAGACGATATCGGGCTTATAATCCAATACAACCGGTTCAAAAGCTCTCATAACCTCGGCGGTTTGAACAGCGTGCGAGGCAGAACCTACTTCAAGATTTATGTCAGGCTCTGGGATTTCAAGTTCGCGGAAAAACAGATTGCTCATCTCTTCATCGTAATGCTGGCCGGTGTGTACCAAAAGTGGTTCGATCTTATCGTGCTTTTGATATTCCGTCATCAACGGGGCAATTTTCATGAAATTTGGCCTGGCGCCTACAACATTGATTATTTTCATTTTCGTTCCTTGCTTCATACCGCTGCCTTTAACCGCTGCTTATTACTTCGTGCTCGTCGATTAGTCTTCCGAAGAGCTTTGCTCGATGACCGGTGGATTCGTAGGAGCCGTTGATCGAGATGGCTATCTCAAACTCCATCGCACCCGCCTTATCGTGATTACGGAGCGGGACAGTCATAATAACGACATCAGACAGACTCGGTGGAGCACCGGCTGTTCGCCAGACTTCCGTTCGGACCGTTCCATCTTTATCCGTGGTCTTCAGAGAAACCCAGGCAAAGTCCATCTGTTCGGCGGCTTTGCAGATCGCAGACCACCATTGGTTATAAGTACGCGCGTTGCGAAAATGGAGCTGGGCCTCCTCGAAGCTTGTCTGCTCCTGCTTGCGTTGGTTGGCCATCCGGTACTTGTCCTGTAGCACGGACATGGCTTCTCGCAACTGAATCGACCCGACCACCCGGAATAGAAGAAGAAGAAGCAATAAAAGGCAGAGAAAGATTGTCAGCGAGCCAACGTTTCGGGTAGCCATCATGAACATTCCCAGCCCTGCAGAAAACAAAGTCATCACATATATTATTACGACTGCGTGACGCTGTTTGATGCCCAGCTTGATGAGCCGGTGGTGGAAATGCTCTTGATCGGGTGCGAATATGGAACGGCGCTCGAGAAATCGCCGGATCATAGAAAAGATAGTGTCAAAGATAGGTATCCCGAGGGCCAGGGCAGGAAGAGCCAATCCGACAAGTGTGGCGGATTTGGTAGCGCACATGACGCTGGCTGAGGCGATCACAAAGCCGACAAAGAGGCTGCCGCAGTCGCCCATGAAGATCCTGGCTGGACTAAAGTTAAAGAACAGGAAACCCGTCAGACTGCCGAGCAGAGCAAGCATCAAGACCGCCATGATGAGGTTACCGCCGTGAATAGCGAAAACAGCAATTACTCCGCAGGCCACCGCTGAAATTCCCGCCGCCAGGCCATCCAGGCCATCGCTTAGATTGACCGCATTTGTGATGCCGACAATCCAAAGGACTGTCAGAGGCCAGCCCAGCAATCCGAAGTGCAACGTCCAGGCGTCAATAACTGTTATTGAAGATATACGAACACCCACAAGGCATAAAGAACCTGCGGCCAATAATTCAGCCAAGAGCTTGAACCGGGCCGGTAATCCCCTCAAGTCGTCCAACAGCCCGATTATGAATACGACGCTCGCAGAGCAGAACAAGGTCACCACCTGCAATCGGATATGCCGAAAGGCCTCGCCAATCGCGTTGTTCAGGAACAGTGCGATGACAATCAGAGACGTTACCGAGAGGAAGATGGCTACGCCTCCAATCCGTGGGATGGCCCGAGTGTGGACGGTGCGAACGCCAGGGCGATCAACCGCCTTTATTCGCAGCGCCAGCCAGATGATGGCGGGTGTCACGGCAAGAGATAGAAATGCCGAGCCAAGATATACGGACAGGTAGGTTTTCATTAGGTGTTAGGAATCAGCTAAGAATGTGTCGGCTCCAACAGGTCTGAGTCGATTTCCACTACAGCGCCCTGGCCGAGTATGGTGACCTCAAGGACCATGCGGGCTTTTGTATCTTTTCTTCTTATAACCACACCCTCGATGCCCATCATAGGGCCGGAGATAATTCTGCAGTGGCTGCCAATAGGAAGGCGGGGATAATTGTCAATTACGGCCTTACTCACAAGAGCCTTCTCTATACTTAAAAGCTCTTCGATCAGGCCTTCCTGGTCAGCTACTTCTATTGTCTGGCAGATGCGGTTCGTTGTTAGTGCCGTATAGCGGTCATCTTCTGTGCCGCAGAAAAATACGTATGGAGAAAATAACGGGACCATCATGCGGCGTTTACGGCCGCCGGAGAAGATGATTTTCTCCCGCATAGGAAGAAAGTAACCTATACCGTGGCTGAACAAGTCCCATGCAAAGGGCTTTTCAAATTTAGGTTTTGTATAAGCCGCCCACCATGTGCCGGTAAGCTCGGCAAGGGATTGGACATCTGGTGTTAAAATAGCCGGATTTTCAGACAACTTAAGCATTCATATTTCTCAAATTTTTCTGGAAGTTCGTTAATTTTGCGCGCACTCCGTTCTCCTTAGTGCACGCGATAAATTTCTTTATTTTTTCAACCTTCTTTCGCTAACTCTCAAAATCCTTGAGAAGGCTGAGTTATATTTTCTTCAAGATGTACTAAGGCGTCGTATTCTCTTCTATTACCGAACTAGGCAATACAGACAGATCTGCGATTAGTCTTTCTGCCGCTGCGAATTGCGGACGAAGGCGCAGGCATATCCTTGCCTCATGGATCGCCTCGGGTATTCTGTCCGTCTCTGCGAGCAGTCTCGCCAATGCAAAGCGCCATTGGACCTGGCCATAATCCAACGCCAGTGCCCGGCGATAAAGTTTTATGGCCGCCTGATTGTTTTTTTCTATTCTGTAAACATTCGCCAGAGAGGCTAGTGACGAAGCGGGAGCATCGGGGTCAGAGCATTTTTGTTTAAGAAGCTCAATGACTCGTGCTCGAGCCTTCTTAGCAATTTCCTCATGCTCTTCCATATCTGCAAGGGCATTGGCTACGTAGCTTAATCGCAAGCTATTGTCACCCGCTATGGCCACAGCCAGGTCGGGCCTGCTTGCGTGATTGACATAAATATTAACAGCGCTTTGAAAAAACCGGCCGTCAAGTGCAACAGCCTTGCTGAGCTTTTCAAATGAGGCATCAACCTGATCCTCTTCAATATCGAGAAGACCGGCTACATAACAGGCCGTTGGATCGCATGGTGCGAGCTGATAACCTTTTCTGATAAGCTCTGCGCCGTTGGGATCGTCCAGTGTGAATTTCTCAAGCTGTCCGACAAAGCAATAAGTAGCTCCATACGTCGGACAAAGCAGGCGTGCGTTGTGAAGTTCATCGACTATACGGCGTACAAATTCCATTCCTTGTTCAGGGATGATAACTGCGCCGGTATTCGGGTCCGTAATGCGGCTTATGGAGCCCCAGCGGTAGACGTTCAGCCAGTGCTTATACTTGATATTGTCAGGCTCACAATCGGCTGCAGCGGCCGCATTTGAGATCAAATTTGCATATTCACTGTCACTTGCCTGCCGATCTTGTCCTATAAGGGCCTGCTCAACGACAAGGGCCTTTTCCCAGCTGGCTTCGGCAAGGCGGGCGTTATTTGCACCAAGTATGGCCCAGGTCCAAAATCCCGCCATACAAACCAGCGCGATAATACGCGGAACTCTTGAGCTTTGAGATACTCGATCGATTTTTATAGCTGGATTGCTTTTTTGCCCTATATGGGCCAAGCCGAGTAAAAGAGCACAGGATATCCCTGACAGCATAGCGTTGGCCGGCAGGTGCTGGCCGAAATCGCTTAGGCTGTGGAGCATTATTGCCAGCAGCCCGAAGCCAAGACCGTAGGCGGCCGAGCGAATCGGGACCGATCCGCTTTTTGCATTGCGAACGTAGTTGACCCATACGATGATTCCAAATACGATCAATGCAGCCAGGCCTATAAGGCCGGTTTCTTCTGCAGCTTGTGCATATTCGTTTTCTGCGTGGGCCGCTAAGCTAGATGTCGTGGCGCGGTCGAACATCGGATATACAACTTCATGGGTGCCGAGGCCGGTCCCCAAAACGGGGAATCGTTTGTAGGATACCGAAAGGTCCTTAACGATTTGCCATCGGCCCTCGTATTCATGCAGTTCCTGAAGAGTTGCCAGTTCATCATAGACAGCATCGAAACCTATATAGAGCACGCAGATAAATGCCCCAAGTGCCATTAAGACCATTATCCATCCACGGCCCTTAAGAGACCGTCGCGAGATAAGGATTAGTGTAGTAAAGCCCGCTGCGATAAGCATACTGACCATTCCGCCGCGGGTCAGTGACACAAAAACCGTGGCCACACCAATAATTATTATTGCCAAAAGGAACCATATCACTTTGGCGGCAGGGGAGCTGAGGTACTCTAAGACAATCTCAGGAGTTATTTTCTTTTTGGTAAAGGCCTCATGCAGT
>CBDVBU010000210.1:0-6793 GCA_965372295.1 uncultured Phycisphaerae bacterium | reverse complement strand
ATGGCCGATATCAAAGGTTCCGGGGCGATCCAGCATATCTGGATGACTCCGACGGGGAACAACCGGTTCAATATTCTGCGTTTCTACTGGGACGGCGAGGAGAATCCATCGATTGAATGCCCCGCGGGCGATTTCTTCGCGTGTGGCCTTGGACAATATACGAAAATATCTTCCCTGGCCGTTTGTGTGAATCCCGGCAGCGGATTCAACTGCTATTGGCTGATGCCGTTTCGAAAAGGCTACAAGATTACAATGACCAATATCGATGAAAAGGATATGGTCCTGTATTACCAGATCGATTACACGTTGACTGAGATTCCTGCCGACATGGGCTACCTGCATGCTCAATTCCGGCGTGTCAACCCGGTTCCGGACAAACAAGATTATACGATTCTCGACGGCGTGCGCGGACAGGGACAGTACGTCGGAACTTATATGGCCTGGGGATCGAACAGCCCTGGCTGGTGGGGCGAAGGCGAGATTAAATTCTTTATGGATGGCGATAAGGAATTTCCGACGATCTGCGGCACCGGAACCGAGGATTATTTCTGCGGCTCGTACGGTTTCCACAAACCTGGAACGGGTGAGTATCAGGAATTTGACACGCCGTATGCGGGTATGCCGCAAGTGATAAAGTCGAAAAAACAGCCGCGTTTCAGTCTGTACCGCTGGCACATTATGGACCCCGTGCGATTCGAAAAGGACCTGAAAGTCACCATGCAGGCATTGGGATGGAAAAGCGAAGGAAGATATCTGCACCTGCAGGACGACCTTTCTTCTGTGGCGTTTTGGTATCAAGCCGAACCACACGCTGCTTTTCCGAAATTGCCGGATAAGGATTCACTGAAAATTAAATAAACCGGCTTGACGCTAATCTCAAACGCGAACCTTCAACACAGATGGAATAAATTGAATAGACGTAATCAGACAAGACGCGACTTTTTGAAAACTTTGGGACTGGGAGCAGCATCACTGGCCCTGCCGGGATACTTAAAAGCCGCCGAGCGCAGCATTTCCCGGCCGAATATAATTCTTATCATGGCCGACGACCTGGGATATTCCGACATCGGTTGCTACGGCGGAGAAATCAGGACGCCGAACCTCGATGCACTGGCGGCAGGCGGAATGCGGTTTACACAATTCTATAATTGCGCCAAGTGCAGCCCCACGCGAGCAACTCTCCTGACCGGCCAATACGACCAAGCCGTGGGAGTCCAAAATATGGAACACGGCGTCACTTTCGCAGAGATCCTGCGCCCTGCCGGCTACCGGACAATCATCTCCGGCAAATGGCATCAAAAACCTCTGCCCACGACACGGGGATTCGACAGGTACTACGGCCTGGCGGACGGATGCTGTAACTACTGGAATCCCGGCATCAAAGCCAGACCGGGAGAAGGCAAACCCGGCCGAAAGAAAGCCGAGCCTCGCCGTTGGGCCATTGAAGACAAAGTGGTTATGGGATACACCCCCGAAGACAAGAACTTCTATACGACCGATGCCTTTGCCGATTATGCCATCGCACGGCTCGAAGAGTATAAGAATGAGACCAAACCGTTCCTGCTGTATCTGCCTCAGACGGCACCGCATTATCCACTGCACGCCTGGCCCGAGGATATCGCCCGGTATCGGGGCAAATATAAAATAGGCTGGGACAAGCTTCGCCGGCAGCGCTACGAGCGACAGATAGAAATAGGAATGTTCGATCCGAAATACCAGATGTCCCCGCGCGATGAGCGTGTCCCGAGCTGGGATTCGCTCAGCGATTCGCAGAAGGACAGGGCCGATTTGAGAATGGCGGTTTACGCCGCGATGATCGACCGCATGGATCAGGCGGTAGGCAGGGTCTTCGCCAAGGTAAAAAAAATCGGCAAATGGAAGAACACGCTCATTCTGTTCCTCGCCGACAACGGCGGCTGCCCCGAGACGCCCGATACGACACCGGGCATACCACCGGGGCCTGTTGAAGGCTATCGCACGGTTGGCCCTGAATGGGCTAATGCCAGCAATACACCATACAGAAAATACAAATCTACAGACTACGAGGGAGGCAACTGCACTCCTTTTATAGCTTATTGGCCCGGCGTAATCAAACCGGGCACCAAAACCGACCAGGTAGGACACATAATTGATATCATGCCGACGTTCATGGAATTAACCGGCGCCGAATATCCCGGCCGAATCGACAACAGAAAACTCAAATCCCTTGCGGGTAAATCGTTACTTCCGATCTTCAAAGGAGAACGAAGGCAGGGACACGATGTGCTGTACTGGCAGTTTGGAAAGGCTAAAGCCGTCCGGACCGAAGATTGGAAACTGGTTCGCTTGGGCCAGGCCGACTGGGAACTCTATGACCTCGATAAGGACCGGACTGAATTGAATAACTTAGCATCACAGCATCCGCAGAAGGTAAAACAAATGGCCGGCATGTGGGAAAACTGGTGGAAGAAGTGTCGGGAATAAGAGCCTATCCAAATTACCCTTTAGCGTTTGTCATTCTGAGGCAAAGCCGAAGAATCTGGGCTGGGCATCACCAGTCGACACGCAGATGCTTCACTGCGTTCAGCATGACAGGCAGTAGCTAACCATTATTCGGATAGGCTCTAAAGATAATTCAATCTATAGGATTCTCGAAGCATAAGTTTAACCAAACACATTTAAACGAGAGAACAGAGTTCTTACTGAGAACGGGCTTGAAAGTAAAGGCCAAAGTGATAGTATCGTGCGGCAGGTGAAATATTAACAGCAATCGAATAAGGAGTAATTAGAATGAAAGTACAGAGACACGCCGGATTTTTTATCGTTTTAGTCGCATTTGTAACATTTACATCGGCAGTATGGGCGAATCCTTATATGGGCGAATACAAGGGGACGTATCATCCTGATGGTATGACAACAATGAACGCATCTGCAAAGGTCATAGCAGAGGGCGACGATGTATATTATCGCATTGTAATCAAGGCAATCCCAAACGAGGAAAATCAGGATGGGGCGAATATTGAGATTTACGGCAGCAGGCAGGGTTCGACCGTGCATATTGGTGACAGGGCAGGCGGATACCGCTGGAACGGACAGATTCAGAACGGCCACCTCTCGGCTCGGTCTGAGTACGGGCAGCACTTCGAGCTGGACAAATTCGTGCGGAAGTCACCGAAGGAAGGTTTGAAACCGCCCCAGGATGCGGTCGTGCTGCTGCCTTTCAAGGACGGCGTCAAACCGGACATGAGTGCATGGACCAATTCCGGATGGAAGAAACTCGACAATGGAGCGATGCAGGTGAACAAGGGAGGCAATAATACGAAAGAGCAGTTCGGCGATATCGAGCATTTTCACCTGGAATTCAAACTGCCGCTGGAGCCAAACAACCGCGGGCAGGGACGCGCCAACAGCGGAGTGTACTTTGCGGGCCAATTCGAAGTGCAGGTGCTGGATTCATTCGGTCTGGTTCATACTTCGGGTGACTGCGCGGGTCTGTACAATCGGGCCAGGGCAAGGGTCAATGCGTGCCTGCCGCCGGAAACGTGGCAGACTTACGATGTCGAATTCCGGGCTCCACGACTCAATGCCAACGGCAGTATCAAAGAGAATGCACGTATCACCGTCTATCAAAACGGTATCAAAGTTCAGGACAATGTTGAGATTCCGTATTCCGGTAACAGATGGAAGGGAAAGAGTGAGGCCACCGGGCCGATCCACCTGCAGGATCATAGCCACCCTATTCAGTACCGTAATATCTGGCTTGTCAAAGGCAAGTAATCGATAAGGAGGCGCCGATTCGTAATACTAAGGGTGAACGTTCCCCGATACGTATGCGGTGTTCTCAGGAATCCGCGGCGCCGTAGCCAGCAGATTATTGACTATCATATTGCCCCTGCCGCCAATAACTTCGAGCGAAGACGATTCGGCATTCGGGCGATTGTCATTGATGAGGCAGCCGGAAATTCGACTCTCCACCACTTCTTTTAGCAGCAGACCGACGTTGTCGCAGTCGAGAATCGTGCAGTTACTGATGTTCATCCGTTTGCAGTTTTCAATCGTCAACCCGGCCGGGGCTTGCCAAACATTGGTGACATGGAGGCCCGAAAGCGTACAATCGGCGCTGTTGCGCATGAGAAGGCTGTTTCGGGCATCGAGGCTGTTGCCGTAATTGTAGCGTGGATTCCGGTCGAAGTTATTGGCGCCGACGATGATATTCGAACAATCTTCAATCAGAAGGTTGTGAGTATAGCCCTTCCAAAAAGTGTTGCCGGTAAGGACAACGCCCCGGCAATCTTTTAAATGAACGTTGATCTTGACGTCACTAAGGACATTGCCGGTGATGGTTACGTTGCCTTCACGAGCAGGCTCACCATTGCGGCCGGGCTTGCTTCGGCCTATTATGCGAATGTTGGCCGATTCGGGCGAAGGGCTGTTATGCTGAATCGTACAACCGGTGATGGCCACTTCGCCGGTCCCGGAAGAGCTGTCCGTGCAGTCGATCAGGACGTTGGCAGTTGGCGGCGTTTCGGGGCTCATATTACTTTCGATGTCGCAGCCGGTGATGTGAATATTGCGGACGTTGCCGGCGCGCGAAACGATGCCGCCCCGGCGATTATAGCTTATGTGGCAGCCGGTTATGTTCGACTGGTGCAGGTTGACGTTGTCGTAAAAAATGCCGATGCCGCGGTTCTCGTACAGGTGACAATCGGAAATTATCAAGTTGCGGTTGTTGCCAGTCAGGTGGATGCCGTGCAGGACGCCGCGGATGTGAACCCGTGTAATCGTCAACTGCATGGTCCCGACGGCCTCGATGCCGACCGCCTCCGGATGGTCGCCTTCGATTGCGATTGCGTCCACGAGCGGCATGCGTTGTCGCTCCCAGATGTTCACTGCGAATCCCCCCGGGTCGGCCGACTTGAAGTGTGTGCCGACAAACTTCAAAGCCGGACCCGGCCCGGCCATAACGATTCGAGCGACTCCCCCGCCGCTAAGCGATGTGCAGCCAACCTTGTCGAGATTGATCACAATCGGTTTTGTGATACGGTACACGCCCCTGGTAAATCTGACCGCGCCGAGGCCGGAATCGACAGCTTTCTGGATCGCGATGGTGTCATCTTTTACGCCATCGCCGGCAGCACCGAAGCTGCGAACACCTCCTTGAATCGCTTCTTGGGCACTGCTATCGATTGCAAGACAGGCAAATAAAACTAAAACCGTAAGAGCAATTTTTCGTTTGCTAAGAAACATGATCATCTCCTGAAAAAAAGGTCAAACCGTTATATTCCAACTGCTGCTCCGGCGGATTCTATCCCCTCGAAGACAGCATACTCAGCGGATGTTTGCGATTCTTCAGCGGCAGTTCAACCGGTGTATTGAGCCTGTGCGATTCGTATATTGCCAGTATCATTTCCAGTGCCGCTCGCCCATCATACATGCTGCCTTTCGGCTGGGTGCCCGTCTCAATTGCCCGGATCAAATCGAGCGCAATGAGCCGGTTGCCGTAATCGAGGCCGGGATACTTGAGGGGTTCCGGTTTATCTATGCCGGCGCTCGATATCCGCTTCCATCGGGCCTTGCTGCGTCCGGGCTGCCACGATGGATCCCCCACAAACCATATCTCGGGCACAGCACCAGTTGTCATCGTAAGAATCCCCCTGCTTCCATATACTTGCAGACCAAAGCGCTTCGCGGCTCCATGCCGGGTACGATGCGTCGAGAAATAACCCATCGTTATCCCATCGAAACGATACACGGCATGAATCTCATCCCCGGCAAGAGGGCCGATTCCCTCTGCTCCGTCACGTACATGCTTTCTGGTGACAGATTTTCGATTGTCTCTCACGCTGGCAAAGCACCATCGCGCATCCCCGGCAAAGAAACGCATCAGATCCATGACGTGTGTGCCGAGCACCATAAGGTCCTCGCCGCCGCCGCGACTGTCTTCTTTGCCCCGGCCGCGCAGCTCGAGAATGTCGCCGAGCATGCCTTCGGCAATCGCCTTCTGAGCCTGGGCCAGCGCCGGGCTGTAGCGCGTCTGATGAGCAATCGCCAGTTTCAAGTTCCGTTTTTCAAGGGCGGCAATCATGGCGTCCGCCTGTTCCAGATTCTGGCACATGGGCTTCTCAAGAAATACGTGACAGCCGAATTCTGCGCATGCCAGCACCATATCGTGATGGCAGTCCAGCCAGCGAGGGGCCACGCTCACAATTTGCGGACGCTCGGTCTCAAGCATCCGGCGATAATCGGCATAGCTCTTTGGAGCTTTGAGTCGTTTCGCGGCGGCGGCACGCCCTTCCGGATCCGAGTCGGCCACGGCCACCACTTGAGCTTGCTCGATATCGTTCCACACCACGTCCAGCCCGTGGCCGTAGTTTCCGCGCCCTGTCCTGCCAATAACTGCAACCTTGTACTTTACTCCTTTTGCGCTAGCACGGCCCGATCGTTCCGCAGCCAATGCCGCCAGTCCGAATGCCGTGCCGGCGATGAAATCTCGCCGTCTCATAACTTCGCTCCTGTATTTATATCTATAGTTAAACAAAGACTTTCGGCAATAATTAAGCAAACAGCTATGGTTTTTCTGCGTGGTATTATAGCAGGGGCAGCCGGCTTGGGATAGTTTTTTCAAGCCCCACAGAGCGGCCGTTCCGGAGCGATAGCCGATTTTTTCGCTGTTCGGATGATATTTACATTGACACAATCTTTGGCAACTTATTATACTGTCAAAGCTTAAAAGATTCTGCGCCTGTAGCTCAATTGGATAGAGCGTCGGTCTACGGAACCGAAGGTTGGGGGTCCGAATCCCTCCAGGCGTATT
>CBDVBU010000209.1:0-6810 GCA_965372295.1 uncultured Phycisphaerae bacterium | reverse complement strand
TAAAAGTTTAGAGATTCGGGCGGCAGAGCCGATGATAGAGTAGGAGGGGAGATTGTCGTAAAACGAGGAATGTCTGTCGAAAAGAGTCGATAAATGACTGAAGGGCGAAAAAAACTGAAGTTTTTACCGCTGATTGTTATCGTGGCGGCGCTTGCAGGGGTAGCCTATCTGGGCCGCACGCCTTACAAAGTGGTTGTGACGATCCAAGAGCTTTTAGCCGAGAATAAGGAGCTTAAACAGGCGCTAACCAACCTTAGCCACGAGGACCAGATCGGTTATGCCAAGGTAGTTGCCCGGGAAATAAAGGATGGGGAGCTTTTCACAACGATCAGGTTCGTTGAGACGGCCAGAAACAATAAGCTCAATAAGATTCTGGAAAAAGAATACACAATCGCGGGCGACATAATCCATTTCGACGCCCTGATCGTAAAGTTCGGCAGCAAAATGGTCATGGACGGCAGGACAAAGGCACTGTACCTGTGGAGAAGGGTTTACGGCGAGAAAATGACACCGGCAGATGGTTTCTCAATCGAAGAGCCGGGAGCCGAACCCCAAAGATACAAAGACCTGCTTAAGGCATTACCGATTGAGCACAGGGAAATGTTCTGGTCTGGAATCTGGGAACTGGCGAACGACACCGAGAAGCTCGCCGAATACGACATCGAAGCGATCTATGGAAACGCCGTCTATTGGAAGCTCAGAGAAGGACTGATTTACGTCTTCAAAATCAACTCGTCAGGCCAGGTCTACCCCGAAATCGTGCCGGATTTATAACAATATCTGCCACGGTTTTGAATACTTACGCTCAAATCCCGCCTTGCATTCTCCTGAGTTTCACACACTTAAAGTCTGTCCGAATTGGTCTTTAGTATCTGTCATTCTGAGGCGAAGCCGAAGAATCTGGGCTTGACATCGCCATTCAAAACCCAGATGCTTCACTACGTTCAGCATGACATGTCATAGCGAACCGTTATTCAGACAAACTCTTAATCATCTCAATCGGCGTGTGGTTCTCAATTGACGCTCACCGATGCGTCGGTTATTGTATAGGTCAACAGTATGATTTGGAATTTCGGAACTTGATGTAATGAACGGAAGCACTGATTTTGATATTGTCGTCATAGGCGGCGGGATTGTCGGTTTGGCATCGGCCTATAAGATTATGCTGAGCCATCCTGATATTAGCATCGCCGTACTGGAAAAAGAGGACAAATTAGCAACACATCAGACCGGCCGCAATTCCGGCGTAATTCACTCGGGACTGTACTACGAGCCAGGTTCGAATAAGGTCAGAACCTGCGTCAAAGGGCGAAAGGAACTCGTCGAATTCGCAAAAAAACACAAAATCCCTTATGAAATTTGCGGAAAAATCATTGTTGCCACAAAGGTAAAAGAATTAACTAACCTTGAAACGATTCTCCGGAACGGCCAGGAAAGTAATATAGAGGGCATTGAAAAAATTGGGCCGGACCAAATCAAGGAAATCGAGCCTGCTTGTGAGGGCATCGCAGGCATACGCGTGCCCGGCGCTGGGATTATTGATTTTACCAAGGTTGCAGAGAAACTTGGCCGGCTTATAGAGAAAAAAGGCACCGGCAATAAAGTTCTGACTTCGCACAGGGTCATAGCACTTGACAAGCACGACTTTTTTACGAAAGTTGTGACAAATCAAGAATCTTTCGACGCGAGGTATATTATCAACTGTGCAGGACTTCAGTGTGACAGAGTGGCAAAAATGGACAGTGTCGCACCGGGAATGAGAATCGTTCCCTTCCGCGGTGATTATTACGAGTTGACGGAAAAGGCGCAGGAGAAAGTAAAAAGCCTGATCTATCCCGTTCCGGATCCCGCCCTGCCCTTCCTCGGGGTCCATTTCACACGAACGATTGACGGCAACGTCGAGTGCGGGCCGAACGCGGTCTTTTCATTCAAGCGGGAAGGTTACGGTAAAACCGATTTCAGTCTGGCCGATTCATGGGACGCCCTGTCTTATCCCGGGCTTTGGAAAATGTTCTTTAAATACTGGAGATACGGATTGGGTGAGTATGCCAGGGCATTTTCCAGAAAACTGTTTCTCAGACAACTGCAAAAGCTGATTCCGTCACTGCAGGACGATGATATTAAGCTCTGTAAGGCGGGTGTGCGTGCCCAGGCGCTTGAACCGAACGGCCGGCCGATCGACGATTTCAAAATCGAAAGGAAAGGCAATTCCATTCACGTGCTGAACGCGCCGTCACCGGCCGCGACGGCATCGCTTGCCATCGGCGAGACTATAAACCAAATCGCCACGGATTATTTTAAACTCAAAGATTAACGCTGATTGACAGCGATAACAGTCAGAAAAAGATTGAAATATGATAGAATTGAAAGACAAAGACTACATTGTCATCGTACAGTGCCATATCGTCAAAGAACGCTGCTCCGGCTACAACTGCGAGCGGGCATTTAACGAACGCACCGGCGGTTTTGCCGGATACTCCAGAGAAAAAACGTATCGCATGCTCAGTCTGACCTGCGGCGGCTGCTGCGGCCGGGCGGTTCACCGTAAGCTGAGCAATTTAATCCGCCAGATTAATAAGGCCGAAGGAATAACAAAAGACCGAATCGTCGTGCAACTGTCATCCTGCATAACCAAAGATAATTTCCATTCGTCACCATGCCCGCATATTGATTATCTCAATAACCTCATAGCAAAACTTGGGCTGGACGTGTGCGAGGACACTTTTGTTAATGAAACGTCCGAGAAACGGCGCAAGGCAGGATTGTACAGTACCAGAAATTAGCAAATGAGCAAACACCAAATGAACAGCTTATTCGCAACAGAAAAGGAGGAGGAAACGATTTGCAGCCATGTCATTCGAGTGGCGTTTGAGTCGGCGGCCGATACGGAATTTGACTACGGAGTGCCGGATGAGATTTGGCCGATTCAAGTGGGGCAACGGGTGGAAGCTCCGTTCGGGAGAAAAAATAAGCTGGAAAAAGGCTTCTGCGTTGAAGCCGATATTCCTTTTGAACAATCTTTTGCCGCACACGACAAAGGACGTAAGCTAAAAACAGTAATTAGTGTGATAGATAAAGAGCCTTTAGTAAATGCCGAGCTTATGGATCTGGCTCGGTGGATCAGCGGCTATTATGTCTGCCCGCTCGGGCAGGTCCTGGCAGCGATGGTGCCGGCGGCGGTTAAGAAAGGGGCCGGCGTTAAAACGCAACAATACATTTACCTGACAATCAGTGCCGCTAAGACCGAAAAAACAATCGACGAATTGAGGGGCAAAAAACAAAAGCATATTGTAACCTGCCTTCACGAACGAAAAGCTTTTGACTCAGATTCAGCTATGGAGCTAAACGGCCTCATGGAGGCAGTCGGATGCGGCAGGGAACCGTTGAAGAGGCTGGCTGAAAAACAACTGCTCAAAATCGCCCATAAGACAATATTAAAATCCCTGCCCGTCATCCCGAAAGGGATATCTATAAAACCAGAAGGACCCATTCTGCTCAACGAGGACCAGCAGAAGGCGCTCGACTCAATCAAGGCTCAGATCGCCTCGGACAAATTTGGCGTCACGCTCTTGCATGGTGTCACCGATAGCGGCAAAACCGAGCTTTACATAAGGGCCATTCAGAAGATCCATCAACAAGGCAAAAGTGCCATTATACTTCTTCCCGAGATTGCCCTTACGGCACAGACGGTTCAGCGATTCAATGAAAGGTTCGAAAAAATCGCCGTGATGCATTCGGGCCTCACCGCAGCCCAACGCAACGTGCAGTGGCAGAAAATCAAATCGGGCGAAGCGGATGTGGTGATCGGTGCTCGCTCGGCAGTCTTTGCCCCTCTGGCGAAGCTCGGCCTGATCGTTGTTGATGAAGAGCACGAGCCCAGCTATAAGCAGGACACAGCACCACGATACAACGGCAGAGACGTGGCGATCAAACGAGCACAACTGGCGAACGCACATTGCGTTTTAGGCAGTGCGACCCCATCGCTGGAAACGCTGTCGAATTGCCAGAGCAAGAGACATTTTACCCTGCTGAATCTGCCTAAAAGAGTGATGGATCTGCCGATGCCGCAGATGAAACTTATAGATTTAAAGCAGGGAGAAATTACACAAAAGGGCATAAACCTGATCAGTGAGCCGTTGGCCAGGCGTTTGAAGGAGACCCTCGCGAGAAAAGAGCAGGTAATTTTGCTCCTGAACCGGCGCGGCTACAGTAACTTTGTGTTCTGCCCATCATGCAAGCACACGCTGCACTGCCGTAACTGCGATGTCACCCTGACCTTTCACAAATCGAAGGTCCACCGCTACAAACGAATGCGAACGGTCACGGGCGAGCACATGAATTACGGCTACGCAATATGCCACTATTGCCTGGCGCAGACTTTGGTGCCTGAAAAATGCCCCTTGTGCGGCAAAGGATTCGCGATGATCGGGCTTGGATCGCAGCGGCTCGAAGAGGAACTGGCTAAGAAATTCCCCGATGCCCGCATCTCACGAATTGACAGCGATTCGATGGCAGGCAAGGACTACTATCGGCTCCTCCAGGATTTCGGCGAGGGCAGAATCGACGTATTAGCCGGCACGCAAATGCTGGCCAAGGGTCTGCATTTTCCAAACGTGACCCTGGTCGGCATCATCAGTGCCGACACCTGCCTGTATCTGCCGGATTTCAGAGCAAACGAACGGACCTTTCAGTTGATTTCCCAGGTGGCCGGTCGAGCGGGACGTTCCGCAAAAAAGGGGATTGTCTTCGTCCAAACATTTTTAGCCAATCAGCCGGCGATAAGATTTGCCGTCGCCGGGGACTTCGATGGTTTTGTCAAAGAGGAATTAAAACATCGCAAGGCCTGCAATTTGCCGCCCTTCTGGCGGTTGGCCGTGATCGTTCTGCGAGACATGAAGTTTGACAAACTCGATGCTGCATCCAAGCAAATGCGTCAACGGATCGACCGGATCATCGAGCAGGAAACTCTTGAAGCAACAGTTCGCGGGCCGATGCCGGCTGTGATCAGTCGAATTCAGCGTTTCCATAGGATGCAAATCATTATTCAGGCTCCTGAAGCAACGACCGTGCAGCGGCTGTTCTCCCGCCTGCGGGCCGAGCCGCCCATTCGCCCTGCCGTCAAGGTAGCGATAGATATCGATCCAATAAATTTATTGTAGCTTGCATTGCGGCGATAGTCATGCTATATTCATAATTCGGTTTAACCGGGGAGTAGCTCAGTTTGGCCAGAGCGCTGCGTTCGGGACGCAGAGGTCGCAAGTTCAAATCTTGTCTCCCCGATTCCCACAGATAGTATTATCCTAAGCAAATATGACAAGCGAAGCAAAATATATCAAAAAAATAATGTTTTTATAGGACTTTTCTATTGACAAGCTTTCGATAGTTAAGGATAATTATCATAACGCTTGATTTCATGGAGGAGTGGTGGGAGAGCTTTTGGTCATATTTATCAAGCTGATGCCGGTATAAAACGAGTTCTAAATTTGCAACCTTTCTAAGCCCCTGCCTTACTACCCCCTTAATCCTCCGAAAGGCAGGGGATTTTTTCTTTTACAGAGTGAGCTTTGGGCATCTGAATGTATATAAAGGCCGGTCAAAATGTCCGGTTTATGTCCATTCGTCCAGGTTTTGTCGGGCTAATTCTTAACTGGACCGTTTTCTCTTTCAGTACATATATGCGACGCTCAAGTTGACGCTGTCAAACCTCTGATCGTTATCGGCATCGTGCACATCCGTCCATGTAGATTTGTATATCACTTTAAGAAGAAGATTGTCTTCGACATCCCATCGGATGCCGGCGCCTAAGTTAGAAGAAAAATGGCTTTCGTGCACTTTCCCGGCATGGGTCGTAGTATCAATACCGAAATCCATAAGTCCGATACCGCCGGTTACTAACGGAGTAAAACGACTTTTCCATATATTGTAATCAACGTTAATATCCCACAAAATATAGTCCATATCGGGAGTCTCGACCGTAACATCGACTATTTTCACATCCGTATCTGCAGAGCCAAACAGCAAATTCGTGTTTATATTCCAATGGTCGCTCAGATTGTATCCAAAACCGATGCCATAAACATTCGTGCTGTCCATATCAAACTTCACCGGAAGCTCATCCGTAAATGAATATTTGACTGTTTCACTCCCCATCATTTGAATCGTGCCAAAAATTTCGGTTTTTCCTTTCCGGCTCCATTCTTGCGCGCTGCAAAGGCTCGCCATCATGGTAAAAACCAACAAGCTTATGATTGTAATAATCGAGAGCTTTGTCGTTTGAATGTTCATCGGTCTTCCTTTCAAATTGAAGTTAATGTAAAAGTCATAATCGTCTAAGCGTTTCAGTATATTGACCAAATCTTCCTATTTAACCCAAGTTCGCCATAATATATCGGTCCATCTATGCTGCTGAGCCTAATTTCCAATATAATACCAAATCTTCGCTGAGAATTCAAGCTTCCTGAAGATATTAACATCCATTCTGTTAGTTTCCGGAAAGAATACTCATACGTTCGGCATTGTTTCTTCCCAATACATTACTGACACTGCTCGTTCACCTATCTCGGCGCTTCCCGCTGAACGCTGAACGCTGAACGAGTACAATTGGCTTTGTTTCTCATTAACCGCCGGGATCGCAGAGACCGCCGAGAAGATCGGTATTGTAATTCTATATTCTACAACATGTTACACTGATATAGGTCTTTACAAAACAAAAAGCTCTCCGAACTCAGCGTTCTCCGCGGTAAAACAACCGAATTGGCTTTGAATTGGCTTTGTTTTTTCGCCGGCTAAAATCGCAAATTCTTCATAATC
>CBDVBU010000208.1:0-6837 GCA_965372295.1 uncultured Phycisphaerae bacterium | reverse complement strand
TATTCGGCCGGCGGACGGCCAATCCAGGGCCCGCCGGTCTTCACTAAAAAGGAGCAAACCACCGATTCGCCGGACCACCTGCTCACAACGTACGAATTCGAGGACTTCACCGCTTTCTGGGAGCACCGCCGATTCGCGGGCAACCCGGCGGAGAAGACAGAGAGGGTCGGCTGCTATTTCTACGGCACCAAAGGCACGTTCCACATGGGCTGGCAGAATGGCTGGACGTTCTTCCCGACTGGCAGGGGCCAGAAGGAGATTCACGAAGAGCCGCAGTTGAATGAGCCGGATCAGCAGAATATCAGGGGACTGTGGATCGACTTTCTGAATTGCATCGAGAACGGCAGGCGCCCCGTCTGCGATATCGAGCTGATCCACCGCTCGACGAATATGAGCCTGCTTGGTATGCTTTCGTACAAGATCGGCCGGAGTGTCCAGTGGGACGGTAAGAAGGAAAGAATCGTCGGCGACCCGGATGCAAACAAACTGCTCCGCCGAGAATACCGAAAACCGTGGATCTATCCGGAGGCATAATCGTGCCACCCGGCACCAAACTTTTCTTGCGATTTTGTCCTTAAAATGCTTCATATGGCAAGATATCGAGAATCCTATGAATAAAGAGCACCTATATATGGATGAATCTTAGGTTGGAAGCACAATATGTATTGTTTTTTGTCTATTTTTCTATAATGATATCAAATTGCTCAGTTTTTTTTTTGATTTTTTTAATATTTTGCTTTGAATTCAAATTATTTAAGTTATAATTAAAGTGTTGACGAAAAAATTAGGAATGAACCTGTAATAAACTTTAGAGACGATCCTTTAGTTAAGGGACCATGTGCAATAGTCGCTTATGCTCGTCGCCTAAACGGCAAAAGACCAGCGTTAGAATACATAGAGAAACTAACAGTATCTGACTGGGCAAAACTGGCAAAATCATTCGTCAAAATGGCACAAGTTGGCAGAATTCATAACACAGAGAGATTCAGAAAGCTGGGTGGAAAGAGTGGGAAAATATATGAATTTAAGATCCATCCTAAGGTTCGAGTTTTGTGTTTTCAATTAGGTAAAACTTGGTTGCTTACTCACGGCTTCAACAAGGAAACTGGTGATACTCCTTCAAGGCAAATCGAACGTGCAGAGGTTATTATGGATGAGCATATTTCATTATTGTCGTAATTTGTGAATAAGGAGTTCCTAAAATGGCTAAAACATTTATAGAAAAGCTTATGTCTGACGAAGAAGGTAGAAAACTCTACTTTCGTGAGGATCTGATATTTGAGATCACAGAAGCAATCTGCAAAGTTATGGACGAGAAGGATATTAGCAAGGCAAAACTCTCACGCCTTGCGGGTGTGAGCAAAAGCAATATTACGCAACTGCTCAGCGGAGACCAAAATATGCGACTCTCGACAGTAGCCGATCTCTTATATGCCCTTGATTCAAAACTCGATGTGACTGCTGTGCCACTTGATGTTGATAGCATACTCGAGGGTACTACTTTGGACCAATGGGCACCAGCAATGGAGGCTACGATGAGACAGCTTGAATATCAAGAGATAGATAAAAAAGAGCGAAAAGAGATAACACAGGCGGCTTAAATTATGGCGAAAAGAAAGGTAAAGACGAAAGTTTCTAAAAGTAAAGAAAAGTTCGATGCTGGTCTATTGGTTTCTGATCGAGTCCAGTTGAAAGATGTTAGGTTGTTAAGCTCGAAATGTGATCAAACCCCAGGGGCCACATCTGGGAAAAAAACATTCGATATCAGCTATTCAACTGAAGTGCAAGTGGACAGGAAGAGCGGATATGTAGTTGTGATCGCGAAATTCCACTTTGAGGCTTTTATTGAGAGTAAGACTTCACAGCCAGTCATCATGATTGATGCTTCCTTCCTTTTGTCTTACAAAATAGGAAACTTTGAGGATCTAACTAAAAAAGGATTCGAGCGGTTTGCGAATCTCAATGGCATCTATAATGCTTGGCCATACTGGCGCGAGTTCGTACAGAATACTATCGTAAGAATGGGTTTGCCTTCACTATCAATTCCTGTCTTTAGAATTGTGGAACCGCTGGAAAAGAAAACCATCAGTAAGAAGACTGCAAAGAAAAAGGTAAAGAGCAAAACTGTTTCTAAGAAATAGATTTATAGTATTAAGGATAGGGTGATTAGAAGAACATTTATTTCTAAGATAAACCTTATCCTGTATTGTTAAGGTTACGAGATATGAAGGGTATAAGGTAAAATCGTCTTGAGAATCAAGCCTGAAACCAAACTTTTTTTGTAGTATGGCGTAGTAAGTAGTATAGAATTAATTGAGATTGCGGATTTGAAAAGTGAATACGGGGGCGAATGGCTTCGACCGGATGGCGGAGAGCCAAGTCGCATGCCCAGGACGCCGGTTGGCCTGGCTAATCATCCGGCAACTAATTTTTAATTGGCAACTCTCAGTTGCGCATGGCTGCTTAAATTAGCGGCCCGTCCTGCCTGATTTTGCCTGTGGGTTAGGTAAGGGCGTCAAACAGCAGGCTGGCCGAGCCGGTTTTTCGGGCCGGCAAGGTGAGAACTCTCCGAAATAGCCGAGTTAAGTGCCTGTCGCTTGGCGCTTAGTGAGGCGAAAAACTTTTCAAGCGACTAAGCATGTAGAAGCTTGTCTTGAAGCATCTCGGGACGGGGGTTCGAATCCCCCCGCCTCCACTGCCAGCATCATGTAGGAGTTCCGCAGCGCTGCGAAGTCGGGCTTCCCGTCTTTGGCTTGCTTCGGAATTCCGGCTGCCTGTATTTTCGGTACTTTGCCATAACGAACACCCCTTGTAAATTGTGGCATTATAACCTCTCGCCAAGTGTCCGTCATCTGTTCAGCACCTCAATACTGTGTCTAATTTATCTTCTTGATGCAATACAGGTTCTTATCGCTGCGCAAGATCAATGTGCCGTCGCACACAATCGCGCTGGAATCAAACGTGCTCCGATCCTCAAGTTTATTTAAGGCTAATTGTTCGAATTGTGGCTTCGCAGCCAATACCAGAGTGCCGCCCTTACGTGTCACGATGTAAAGTCTTCCATCCGCCAATAAGGTCGATGCGTAGGGCTGGGGCCCTGCCCGTTCAGAATATTTGACCGATCCATCAGCCAGACTCAGGCAATAAGCAGTTCGATTGCGATCACTGACCCAGTACAGGTGGCCGTCATGCACGACCGGAGAGCAAACATTCGCCCCGACGTCGGCCTGCCAAAGCTTATGTGTGTTCGTTATATCACCCCGGCCACCGCTTCGTACGGCAATGGCCTTCGAAGAACGGCCTCCTATGGCATACAAAACACCTTTATGGGATACGATGCTCGGACAAATATAGTCCGGGATAGCTTCGCAGCGCCAGAGTTCATTACCCGTTTTGGGATCGAATCCCAGGATCCACCCTTTCACAGTTACGGCCAATTCGTGTTTCCCATTGGGGGCCTCGACCAGATGAGGCGTACTCCAGGAAGAATCCATGCCCCCGGCGCGCCATACCTCCTTGCCCGTGGCCTTGTCGATAGCCACAAGCGAATTGCTCTCGACACTTGCATTGACGATGACCAGATTCTCGTACAACACGGGCGAAGTACCACTGCCCCAGCCGTGCGTTTTCGTTCCGACGTTAGTTTGCCATATCTGATTGCCGTCTAAGTCGAACTTAAAGACGCCGCTCTTTCCGAAAAAGATATAAAGATGCTCACCGTCAGTCACCGGCGTCTGGGCGGCATACCCATGATCGCGCACGCGTTTCGACTCAGGAAGAGTCGGTTTGATTCGTTTGTCGAAGACCATCTTTCCGGTTTTAGCGTCAACACATATAAGATGAAGTGTCAAGTCCTCCATGCGACCCGACTTACTTGCCATGCCATATCCGCTGTAGCAGGTAACATACAATTTGCCGTCTAATGCAATCGGGCTGGACGAACCATAACCGGGCATTGCTGTCTTCCAAACGACATTCTCCGTCTCGCTCCAGGTGATAGGCAAATCTGGTTCCTGCGAAATCCCCAATCCACTCGGGCCTCGAAACTGAGGCCAATTTTCAGCAAGCACAGTTTGTGCCAAAAAGATAACAATACCCAACGATATAACATGACTGAGACGACATTGGAACATAACTATACCTTTCACATTAATGGGAAATTACTGATACTACCTACTTAGTGTACCACATGATATCACTCTATCCCGGGACAAGCAAGGTTAAACTTCTCCGCAACAACGGAGCAAAGGAATAACCACTCCACCCCGATCCACAAGAGCCGGGAGGCGGTTTGGATAAGAGACTGACCGCCGTGGCCCTTAAGTGCGGAAACAGGATGACTGAGTGCTTTTAGACCTTCTCGTGGTGCAGCTCAAGAGGCGGGGCGAGGGTAAAATAAGTACCTTCACACAGGAATATCTGGTAATATAGTATCCTGTTTGGATATGTACGCGCCGTAATGGCTGGCTGTTTTGATTGCGTCAGATGCCAAGATGACAACCGATAGCATGTTTTTGTTTAGGAATAATATGAAACGGAACATCCGCTCTTTTATATTGCTACAGGCAATTGTGTCCCTGGTCGGCATAGTGAGCACTGTGCCGGCGGCCGAATTGCGCATCCCTGCCTTCACCGCCTACCTCGACCCGGACGTGCGTGGGGCACGCGTTTCGCCGCGCTCTGGCATCACCGGTTGGAACAATCCGGAATTGAAGGTGCTCTGGTTCGGTGAGATCAAGATCCCAGGCAAACTTGATTGCTCCATGGCCCTGCGGCTGCCGACAGATGCAACGTCAAAGTTACAACTGACTGTCGCGGGCCAGTCGCACCAGGCATTAGTCAAGGGTGCCGGACCTGACCTTGTTACCGCAAACTTCGGTTCATTTGACATCGCCAAAGCCGGCTACCAGCGTTTTACGCTCGAGTCGCTCAATCCACAAGGCCAACCTTCCGGCGGCCTTGACGCACTGTTGCTCGATGGCCCGGCGGCACAAGATGCGCATTTCAATCTCAAGCCCCGTCGAAACGCTGCTTCAGTTCATCTTGTCTATCCCGTGGACAAGAATATAAAAGTTGAAGCATTTTACTGCGAGATGACCGGCGTTGAAGATCCGATCTGGACGTACTATATGGCGTGCGGTTGGCATCGTGGTTACTTCGGTATGCAGGTTAATAACCCCACCGAACGCCGGATCATCTTCAGCGTCTGGGACAGCGGCAATGAGGCGGTTGACCGCAACAAGGTTATTGAAGAGGATCGTGTGAAGCTGATTGCCAAAGGTGAGGGTGTTTATGCCGGTGACTTTGGCAATGAAGGCACGGGGGGGCACAGCCACTTGAAATACATGTGGAAGACCGGCCAGAAGCAGCGATTCATCGTTACGGCCAAACCCACGGATGCTACGCACACGATCTACTCGGGCTACTACTTTCACCCGGACAAAAAGCAGTGGGTTCTTATCTCCAGTTGGAAGACGCCGAAGGAGGGCGGCTACCTGCGCCGCCTGTACAGCTTCAGCGAGAACTTCGGGGGCAGCAATGGCCACGTACTGCGGAAGGCCCTTTACGGTAATCAATGGATTCGCACGGCTGAGGGTCGGTGGATCGAGCTGACCACAGCCGGCTTCAGCCACGATCCGACAGGCAAAGCGGATCGGCTTGACCGCTTCATGGGTGTCGAGAGCGGACAGTTCTTCCTCTCACACGGCGGTTTTGTGTCAGGCTTCACAGAGTATGGCCGGAAGTTCACGCGGCCAACTACGGGCAAAGAACTCTCGGACATCATTTTGCCCGAATGACCTGATGTCAGATTTTAACATAATAATCTGCTTGTTTTTACGATAAGAAAATGTATAAGAAAGCAGATGAATGAGTAATAACCGGTTGGGCGAAGCAGTTCTGCGGGCGTGTTGGTTGGCCGGGCCGAAGGCTTTGATTGTTTGAAAAAGAGAGTTAAATCTCAAAGTATATTGAAAGGGAATAAGTAATGAAGAGTTTTACAGTTTTGTTGTTGTTGGGTCTAATTTGCCTCTTCGCGGGATGTGCAAAGTATTACTATCAGGAGGGCAAGAGCTTCAATGAGTGCGCAAAGGACCGCGCGGACTGCGTTGACGAGTTGCAAAAACGTCTCGCCGATCAATCGCAAAGAGCTGGCGGTTATAAACACGAGTTCATGGAAGATTGCATGGAGCACAAAGGATACAGGCTCGTCACAGAAAACAAATTGCCTCTTAACGTCAAGCGACAAGATCCCGATTCGAGTCTTAAAGGGTACCTTTACGGGCACCGACGAGGCATAGCCGGCGCTTTGGATGGAGAGTGATTGAATTATCGAAATGCTTGTCTTAAACTCTCGCTGGACACAGACGCGAAGCTTGTGTAAGGACGAACTTGTTATCCTGTTGAAAATGAGGCTCGGTTGCGCAGCTATGCAGGGATAAATGGGAAATCCCAGTTTATATGGATATGAATGTTTCTTAAAATTAAAGGAGTAAAGCTATGAAGAAGTGTATTCTGATTGTTGGACTTTTGGTAGTGGCGGGATGCTCAAGCGAAGTAGCCAGATGGGAAAACGCCGGAACGCTCGTAAGTGTGCGTCCTGCTGAGGAAACAGCCCGTCCTCCGGGTCGATTGGGAACGGCACTTGGTGAAAAAGAATTGGGTCTTACCCGCGTTGAGACGACAGAGGGCGTATATATCGTTCACGGCAAAATTAGTGTTGCGCAAACGGGTATGCCTGTAAAGTTGGGGTACGACAAACAAGATTCGTCCGATGAACTTCAGGACACGCCGTCATATCTGTCCTTTGGGAGCCGGCAACATAGAATAGCGCGCTGA
>CBDVBU010000207.1:0-6845 GCA_965372295.1 uncultured Phycisphaerae bacterium | reverse complement strand
TTCGCAGGGATGACAGCACGGATCGGTCAGTTTGAGTTAATGTATTTGGAAAATTGCTTTTGCATTTGTAATCTTGGCTTTTGAGGAAATTAAACTATGGCTATCTATAATGAAATTAAACGCACCAAAACTTTTATGGGCAAGTTGGAATTCGGCGGCGATTTGCTTGAGGAATTAACTTCCGTTTGTGATCAAAACGATATCCGCCTCGGCCGTGTGGAGGCACTCGGGGCAGTAAAAAAAGCAAGAATTGGTTTTTATGACCAGCAGGCCCGAAAATATAATTTTATCGAGATAGACAAGCCTTTGGAAATAACCAAGCTCATCGGCAATATATCTGTCCGTGATGGTAAGCCAATGGTACATGCCCACGTTACTCTCTCAGATTCACAAGGGAATGCTTTTGGCGGTCATTTAGCTCCCGGCACGATTGTATTTGCCTGTGAGTTCATCATGAATTCCTACGATGGACCCGGTCACATCCGTGATTACGATGAACAAACCGGTTTGCCTTTATGGAAGATATGATCCGATATCAATGATTTTGTAATGTTATTTACGGATTTGTCCTAGTAGTCTGTCAAGCTTAAATCTGTAAGTTGTCATTCTCACAGTTGGGTGGCAGCCTCAAAGCCAAAGGCTTTGGGGATGGTGAATACAGGAGAAACCATCCCCAAGCTGCGCTTGAGGCTGCCACCCTTCCAAGCTATCAAATCGAATTTGACAGACTACTAGATTATTTCGGAATTCCTGATTTCTTTCCGGGTATTTTCTCTCCTAATGAAACATTATCTTGCGCCATCCTATCCTTGACCCTGGCTCCGAGGAAGTCATAAGTCCGTTCGCGGGCCTGTTTTTGCTTTTCAACAGCTTCCTGCAACCTCTCCCGGGCAGCTTGCCCCCAGTAATCCTCGGGATCAAAGGTGTTATACTGCTGATGCGCCCTTTCCGCTATGACCTTCAGGGCCGGCTTGGTGACACCGAACTTGTCTAACGGGAAAGGTCGAAAGCCCACCTGCAATGCAGGAGAAGCCGGCTTCAAACGAAAGTCCAGATTCAGGGGGTCCACAAACATCGGATCGGCATTCAAAGAGTTGCGATCTATGCCGCCGGCCTGGTAACGCTTTAGTTCGTGGTTTTCCAGGTTCGGATCGAAGTGCTGCGCCAGTGACCAGAACAGGTTCTCATCGATCAAGCTCGCATCCAGCATCTTACTAATCGGCGTACTCCTGAAGAGGTATGCCGCCGGCAGATCAAGGACAATAATATTATGGGCGATATAATCCCGGTTGTAATCGAACGGAACATGCAACTGAATGCCCTCGTTACCGATAAGGATGTTATTTTCCACACGCCGATAGAAACCCTCGCGGAGCTTTACCGAACACCCGAGGCAGAGATTGTCATAGACGTGATAGTGGGATGACCCATCATCGAGATCGATACCCCATGTATGCGAGTCTCCATGCCACCAGCGGTTGTTGCGAATCACGGTGTAAGTGCGATTGTCAAGGCGGGACCGCCTGCGCGCTTCGTCCTGCGGGATGACCTCGCCGTGTTGGGACACCGTGTCCCGGCGATAAGCCTTGCCGCTGTGGTGCTTCGTGACCCAGTAGCGGTCTCGGCCCCATGAGTTGAATGGGCCGTGGTCTCCGGTTTCGATCACCGTGTCAAAGACATCGTTGTGCTCCAAAAGATGGCCGCCCCAGCACCCATCGTTTATGGTAATGCCGGAACGGGGTACATGGTAAATCGTATTGTGGCTCAAAGTGATGTTTTCGGCCATGGAGATAAATGCCCCGGCGGTTTGCTTGCCGGTGCGACCGATGGCAAAGACCAGGCAGCCATCCATCCGGCAGAAACGAGGGTAATCCGTGCCCCGCGGGCCTGGTGTCGTATCCATCTGGTCGTAGCGATAGCTGTTGCTGTAACCGATGGGATTACTGCGTGTGCATTCGTAATTGCCGACGAAACAGACGGCGCTCTCACCCAGATGATCGAACCTGCTGTCGATCACTTCACTGTAGCGGTTGTAATTGTTGAAGAACACGCCGTTGCCGCCGGTCTGGTTGAAGAAGCAATCGCGCACAACGCAATGCTCCGTGCCATCTAAAAAGACGGCGCCGGAGTGGTGGATCGACCAGTCGCCGCGCAGAAGACCTTCGTAGTCTTCCATGAAGATCCGCCGGGCATGGCGAAATTGAATGCCTTTTAAAACGATGTATTTTACCGGCGTGGACTCCTTTGCCTTGAAGTGAATTAGGTTCTTGATACTCACCGCATAAAGCTTCGCGTTATGGATGTGTGTTTCGGAAGGTGGATATACGTATAGGGTTCGTTTTTCGCGATCCAGAAACCATTCGCCGGGATGATCGAGTTCCTCGAACACGTTTTCGATCATCAGGGCATCCTGCCGTAGCTGCTGGTGGCGGTTCTGCTGCCAGCCTCCTTCCAGTTGCAGTTTTCCATCTCGATATTCAGTGACTCGGTAGTGGACACTGCCCCAGCGGCTGCGATGTAAGGCATGTACGAAGCCCGTCTCCGGATGGGTATATCTTTTCGCACGCTGATTAACGGTCTTTAGATCAGTGATCCCGTTAAAGACCGGAGCGGATTCATCACGGTTCGGGAAGCGTGCCATATCCAGCATCCGATTGCCCAGGAACAACTGATCGAACGCACAATCCGATACGACACTCTGCGTTATCTTTGCTTTGAAAATGCCTTCCCGGTAAGGCTCGAATGTAAGCTCTCTGAGCTCAACGGCGCCGGAGATGATCGCCTTCTCCTCGTTTTCAGCAAGGTAAACCACCGGGAACCGTTCGCTGCCGGAGTCAACGGTCGTGAAGGTCAGCGTCTCCGGCAGGAAGTGATACCCATCGGCCAGATGAACGGTAATCGGCTCTTTGCCGGCAATGCCCGCTGCTCGGATCGCGTCGCGTGCTCTGGTGATAGTAGCAAAGGATCTGGTCTTTGAGCCGGGATTACTGTCACTGCCGGCGGGCGCAACGTAATAGTCTTTTCCATAGACGACGCCGGACAAAATCAGTATGCAGGCTATGTAGAAGATGACGTTGTATTTCATTTTCATTCTCAACCTCTAATTGTTATCTGCTGGTATTTCTCATATCCTCATAAAAAGCAGACTGCCAAAGTTTTCATGCCGTGCTATTGTATCCTTGATGCTCGAAAATATAAGGCGTTTTTAGTTTTTTTATATGGAGGTGCATGTTAGAATTCAGGATGCTATAATTGGCGGACAATATCGGTAAAGAAAAGGAGGTAAGTTTATGTCGGAAAATATTATTCATCGGCGTGATTTCCTGGGGAGGCTGGGCAAGGTCTCACTGGGAACATTTGCGGCCGGCGGTCTCTCAGTGCAGGTGGTAAATGCCCAGGACCAGCACAATCAGGGCACGTGGAAGCCTGTCTCCGAACGAAAGGTGCGAGTCGGAATCGTTGGTTATGGCGTATGCCGTTTTGGGGCGGCATTTGGCTTTCAGGGCCACCCGAACGTTGAGGTTGTTGCGGTCAGTGATCTGATTCCCGATCGGCGCCAGGGGCTGATGAAAGCCTGCCGGTGTGATAAATCATACGAATCGTTAGAGGTGTTAGTGAAAGATCCTAAGATCGAGGCGGTATTCGTCGCAACTGATGCGCCGAGCCATGCCCGACATTGCATAGAGGTGCTCAAGCACGGTAAGCATGTAATGACCGCTGTACCGGCGGTGCTTGGATCGGTTGAGGATGCTGATCGGCTTTTGGAGGCAGTTCGAAAGAGCGGTCTAAAATATATGATGGCCGAGACGAGCTGCTTTAGAGCGGACTGTTACGGCATGCGCCAGATATACAACGCCGGGGGATTCGGTCGGATCATCTACTCAGAGGGAGAGTATTATCACTATCATTCAAAGCAGATCGGGTCATTCAAGGGCTGGCGAGTCGGCATGCCGCCTTTATGGTACCCTACACACTCCACGGCATATTACGTGGGCGTGACCGGCAAGCGATTCACCTCCGTATCTTGTGTCGGCTTCAACGCTGGATTCGAGGCCTGCAAGCCCGGGGCCAACAAGTACAACAACCCGTTCACGGACGAGGTCGCTCTGTTTAAGACCAGCGAGGGCGGCTCGTCTCGAATGCTTATGTGTAAGGGCATCTACAAACTCGTTGTCGAAAGGGGCCGTGTGTTTGGCGAGCGAGGATGGATGGACGGCACGGAATATCACGGCGCAGCGAAGGAACTTCCCGATATTTCACGCCCACCGCTTCCGCCGGGGATGCCTGCCGGCGGGCATGGTGGATCCCACGGACTTTTATCAAATGAGTTTATCACGTCAATACTCGAAGATCGCCAACCGTTGGTGAACATCTATGAAGCCCTCGCGATGACTGTGCCGGGTATTATAGCTCATCAGTCAGCATTGAAGGACGGCGAGACGCTCAACATCCCACAGTACGGCTAAGCCCAGAGGAAACGAGAGAAAATGAAGGGAAATGAGGGGCGTTGGAGTTGTTGCATAAAATCCAGGTACTGCACATAATCGAAGTCGGACGTCCGGCCTTCGACGCCACGCTCCTGAAAATTTGCCCACGTGTGTTAGCCGGTAAGAAATACTGTGCCCGACTCATTCGTGAAATATCCTGAGTTTTCCGGATGGACCCTTAACGGTTCTTTTGCGTCTGGCGAACGCCCTTACCTCAACAGAAGAATCCAATCGCCTCCGGCAGGCGCCGTCAGTCTTTGCTTACCTCCGGATACGCTCTTTCCGTCTGTCCATCGGCCGCTTCTTGGATTGAACCATCTTACAGTGAAGGTTTTTTCCGGCAGTCGAATCACGACATTCGCGATTCCCGGGCTAACGTTTGCCTCGCCCGGTTTGGGGCTGTCGGGATTGGCCAGATAGACGATATATGCCTTGTCATCACGGATGCACTTGAAACGTCCCGGCTCATTTCCAACTATTGCATCGTCGGGCTTCATGTTTACTAACGTCAGGTCGCTGTCTTTGAAGAATTTATGTATGTGTACAAAGTCATCCGCCCCGCGCTCGAGCTTTTTCGCGGCTATAGCATCGAAATAGCCCTGCATGCCCGCGGTATTGCCGTCATAAGGTTCATACGTTTTCAGGCCGCCGTATGTGGCATGTCCGCCTGATAGAAGAGATGCCCACATCAGCCGTCGAAAGAAATACCGGTCGTGCTTTGGATTCCGCCAGTGCTCATAGCGATCCTCATCCAACACCATCGGAACTGCCCGCTTGTCGTAGTATTCTTTGAAAATTTTCCCTTCGACTTGGTCAAGGTCTTCGAGCGTGATAATATCCGACCACGCAGCATCCACAAAATCATATCCCTTCCACCGGCTCTGATGATTCGTTATCAGCGTTCCCCATGGCTCCCTCGCCGCCATATCCTTTCCGATCTTGTCGATTGTTTCCCGAAGAACTTTCCTGCCGGTAAGCTTACCTCCTGTTACAATCTCGCGGTCATTCGAAATGCACCAGTAGATATTTGGCAATGCCGAAAACCTTGCTTGCGCATAGCGCGCTATTAGCTTCGCCCCCTCATCGTTTCTATCATACCTGTGCAGTTCTGCCGTATCTTCACCGTATGGGATCAACTCGAAGATTATGTGCGGGTGCCTCTCGAACGCATACCTCAAACGCCTGTCGATTTCCTGCCAGTATGCGAGATTCAACTCTTTTCGCTCATTGGAGAAAAGAACCTGTACGTCTGACCGCCCCTGACAGAACCACGTCCTGATTTTCGTGGCCCCCATTTTGGCTGCCTGGTCGATGTATTCTCTCCACTTTGGCTCAGTTCTTGTCACATACCTATACCCTGTATCGCCTATATGCAGGAACCACTCCCCGTTATCATACGCAAACTGACGCCGGTCTTTTTTGTGCAGACGGAGCTTGCCTTTGAGTGATGAGGGTTTGACTTCGAATGCACCGCTTTTCTTGTCCAGATCTTCGATGTTGGAAGAAGACCTCCATCGCCATCTACCGATCATATCACAGTAGGCCCTGGCCTTGAAGATTTCCTCACCATCATAGAATCCGCCGGCAACCACTTTCGAACCATCGGGCCGTTCAAAAACAACCTCGAATATCACATCCGTATAGGGATTGACACTCTTGCCGCCGGTTTCCAGAGACACCTCGGAAAAACCGCGATGCGGATATATTTTTAACTCTCCGAAACAGGTATCACTCGACCACAAACCGATGATAAGTATGAACAAGAGCAATATGTAAATTTCTCTGGCTTTTGTCACTTTTGATCTCCAAAACCTGGAATGCTACTCCTGCAGCGTTACCATCGACTCGATAGTTTCTTGAGCAATTCTACGGGTGTCGGGCCGTCGTGGACAACGAGACGATAACGAAGATTAAGCATCTTTCCTTTGTCCACCTTAAGAGGCTCGGCAGCAACAATGCACGGATTCACCATCCAGACGTAACGCGGATTGTGCCAGGTCGCAGGATGATTGTCCGGGTGGTCGATGACACCAACACCAATTGTTTCGCCGTTTTCGAGCTTGATCGTGTAATCGTACCACTTCTCGGCCGGCCAGTTCAACTCCGGCACCGAATAATGAGGATCCGGCAGCTCGACCTTTCCATCAGCGGTGGCATAATAGGAATCACCATCGTTTCTCGCTCGCACACAGAATCCGCCGAAGGCCGTATGATCCAGGGTCAAATCGGCTGCCGGCTTGAGTCGATAATCGAGGTCGATAATGTAGGCGCCATTCTGCTCTCTTACAGTAGCAGAAGTCACCTCAGTCATCATGGTTCTGCCTTTGATGATCCAGTCGTTTTGAATCTCTAGTTCGG
>CBDVBU010000206.1:0-6847 GCA_965372295.1 uncultured Phycisphaerae bacterium | reverse complement strand
AGGGTGGGCATTGCCCACCAACTTTGAAAATGGTGTGCGGTGCACACCCTACAGCCATCTTTGGTTGTTAAACTTTCAGAAAGCCAATTGGGTATTTCAGCAACCTGTTTTTGCCTAATGGCTATGCGAGCTGTTGTCAACTCTATTGTTGACCAGGGCACTGGGGTAGTTCGCGTCGATTACAGGGCACTGGGGTGGGCCGTCTGGGAAATATGTGGTAGAGTCGGTTATCACCTCCAGATTGGCCGGATAGGTACCGTCGTTTTCGGCCGCGTACAACTCGATCTGAGAATTTATTATGTCAATGTTGGTTTTACAACTGTTTGACTTGGCTATATCGGCACTCTGGGATAGCCTTGGAATCGCAATTGCAGCAAGCGCGCCAAGAATCAGTACCACAATTAACAGTTCGATTAATGTGACGCCTCTTTTGCAACGCATTTTTTGCTCCTTCTTTAGATTCCCCCACCTCAGTAACATTTTTGGTTATAAGCGAAGCAGTTATACTTTTATACTTTCGGTATAATGGGCAGGGCACTTTTGCGCTTTGTGGAAAAAAGCTCTGCATTATTTAAGATGAGTCATGTAGTCAAACATAGGTAAATACACGCTGATAAGTATAAAACCGACGATTAGACCCATTGTAACCGTCAATGCAGGTTCGATTTTTACCAGCAGGCCTTTGAGTATTCGGTCAATATCTTTGTCAAGGAAATCTGCGCCTTTGTTCAGCATTTCCGATAATGTTCCTGTTTCTTCACCGGAAGCTGCTAACTGGATGATGACCGGCGGAAAAATATCACATTTTTTCAGAGAATCTGCAACAGTATTGCCCGTCTGTATTGATTTCTGCAACTGGCCGGTTATTTCGGTTATCTTTGCGTTATCGACGACCGCACTTGCAACCTCCAGGGCCTTAACCAATGAGACGCCGGCCGAAACCAGCATGGCGAAGGTCCGGATAAACCCGGAGGCAATCACCAACCTGTTAAATTTTGCCAGAACCGGTATACTCAGTTTGAACGCATCCCATCTGGCTTTAAGATGTGCTTTTTTCCATAACAGTTTTAACAGAAATAACGTTGCTATTAAGATCAGCAGTAGCACCCACCAGCCCTCTCTGACCTGGACGCTCAAATTGATTAAAGCCTGAGTGGGTCCCGGCAATGGTACGTGCATTTGCCGGTACATTTTTGAAAATACCGGAATCACAAAGATTACCAGAAAAGCAATTACAACAAAACACATGATGCCTACGATTATAGGGTAAGCAAAAGCTGACTTTACCTTGTGCCTGAAGTCGGCTCGTTTTTCCAGGTAGACTGCGCTGGCTTCGAGTGTCTCTGCGAGTTTGCCGCTGCTTTCGCCTGCTTCAAGCATGCCGAGAAAGAAATTTGAGAATATATTGCTGTGTTTGCCGAAGGCATCCCTTAGTGTTGATCCGTTTGCGATGCTTTGCCTGATGTCTGAAATTAAGCCCCTGAACGAACGATTCTCGGTTTGTTCCTCAAGCGTTTCGAGACATCTGTTGATTAGCAGTCCTGCAGAGCACATTTCTGCAAGCTTGTAGGTGAAAGTGACAATCTCATCCTGGGATATTCTTACCCGCTTAAGGTCATCGGATTTTTTACGTCTGGCTGTGAGTAATGTATCGCCCATCTTGGCGAGGTCTCTGCGGAGTGCCGTAACGCTATTGATCCCGTCGTAAACGCCGGAGAATTTATTTCCATTTTCGTCTGTCGCCGTGTACTCATACGCTGCCATTATTCAGCCTCCATATCAACGAGGCGTTGTAATTCTTCGAGAGTTGTTGTACCGTTAACAACCTGTTCGATGCCGTCTTTTCGCAATGTCTTCATTCCGTCGGCAATTGCCTGCTGCTTTATGTTGTCGTCGTTGTCAGCATTGATTATCGTTTTGCGAATTTTATGTGAGACACACAATATTTCGTATATTGCTTTACGGCCACGGTATCCGGTTTGGTCGCAATCATCACAACCGGCGCCGCGATACAACTGAATTGTCTGGCCGTTATCGGAAGCGTCGAATTCGTCTTTGTCGAGCTCAAGAAACTCTGACGAGGGCGAATATGGTTCTTTGCACGACCGGCATGTGGTTCTGACCAATCTCTGAGCCACTGTTCCGAGAAGCGCCGAGGCAACGAGAAATGTCGGTATCCCGAGGTTTATCAGACGTGAAATTGCCCCCGCGGCGTCGTTCGTGTGTAACGTGCTTAAGACAAGGTGGCCGGTAAGAGCCGCACTGACGGCGATTTCGGCGGTTTCCTCGTCTCGAATTTCACCGATGAGGATGATGTCCGGGTCCTGTCGTAATATGCTTCGCAGAGCAGAGGCGAAAGTCCTTCCGACGCCAGGTTTAACCTGAACCTGGGTTATACCGTCGAGACGATACTCGACGGGGTCCTCGACAGTCACGATGTTTCGCTGGGGAGTATTGAGCAATTGAAGAATGGAATACAGCGTGGTAGTCTTGCCGCTTCCGGTCGGGCCGGTAAGCAAAAGCATGCCGTAAGGATTTTTTACGAGTGACTTGAATTTCTGACGGTCATCGGGGCAAGTTACTATTGTATCTATGGACCATTGCTTCGCACTTTTGTCGAGAATTCTGATGACAATCTTTTCGCCGCCGACAGCGGGCAGCGACGAGACCCTCAGGTCGTAATCGTGCCCGTCGTGCGCCATCGCGATGTGCCCGTCCTGGCCGAGACGCCGCTCTGATATATCCATATCAGCCAGAATCTTAATATGTGAAATAACTTCCTGCTGAACTGATGCCGGCACGTCGATTGTATCGCGAAGCAGCCCGTCGATGCGATAGCGGACCCTCATGTCCGGTATGGCAGGTTCGATATGAATATCGCTTGCCTTGGTATCGATTGCACCGGTGATGATCGAGAAGACAAGTCTGGTGACAGGATCGTCCGAGACTTGTGATGGTTTATCGGCAGGCTCTGCTTTGTTAAGCTCGTCGGTATCCTGCTTAAGCCGCATTGAGGCGATGGCCTGGCGCGTAGCGTTTTGCACGTTGAAATGGTATCTGACTGCCTGTCTGATTGCATTCGATGTCGCGGCCAGAGGTACGACGTTGCAACCGGTTCGAATTTCTATTTGGTCCCTTACAACAAGATTCAAAGGCTCGCTCATCGCGACCCGCAGCTTGTTATCGGTTCTTGTCACCGGAATCAAAGTGTGCTGGTTCGCAAATTCCGACGTCACCATATGAGCGGCGATCGGATCAACTATGTCCGCTGAAAGGTCTATGAACTCTATGCCATTGCCTGCCGCAATTATCCTGGCAACCTGTTCTTCTTCGAGAAAATTTTCTTCACGAAGAATGCTCATTAGAGGCTGTCCGGTCTCCTCATGCTTGTCAATGACGGCCTGGAGAACCTTCTGGTCGCCAATTTGCTCGCTAATCGCCGTAATTATCGGGTCCTGATGTTTCATAGTAATAGTATCGACATCGCCTTGCGATGACTTAAAGACAAATATCATCTGAAGCATTTCGCAGGGCAAAGCGGTATATACCTGACCGTCAATAACTTTCTCTCGACTTTATGGCCCTGAGTGTCACAGAAATACCAGAAGTGAGCGATGATTAATGCCGATACTTTTTCCCGATGAGTTTTAACGGATGTTTGGGGCTGGAGAGCCCGAAACGATTGATAAATCGTGTAAAGGACCGGAATATGGAAGAAATTATCGAGCGCCCCGCATCAATCGTAGCTGTCACTCGCGAGACCACGGTCAAGTCGGCCGTGGACATTATGTCCGGTAACCAGATAGGCTGTCTGATCGTTAATGAACGCAGCGGGAAATTTGCAGGTATCGTCACAGAGCGTGACATTGTCAACCGGGCGGTTGCATCTTCGATGGACCTTGAGAAGACCATGATCACGGAGATTATGACTCCGCACGTTGTTTCCTGCTCTATTGGGATTCCTGCCGGTCAGGCGAGGGAGATTATGGCCGCTCATCATATTCGTCATCTTCCCGTAATTGACAATGGCGTGGTTGTCGGAATCCTCTCGGCTCGCGATTTGATGGGACAACAACTCCTTGAAGACAGGGCGGCGGCTGAAGATGTTGCGATGCTCGCCAATTGCCTTAAGAGCATAGAGCTTAGTGAAGCAGCAGATACGGTCGCCATAGAAGTGCCCAAGCTTTTTAAAGCTACCCGGTGTCTGCTGTGTCTTTGGGGTAAATCATCCGGTTTTCGTGAGGTTAGTGACGAGCCCCCGTTCGTAGCAAGCGATACCGCGTGTTTGTGCAACAAAGAACACATCCGGCGTCCGGTCGACGGCAGCGAATTAGTCGGCGAAAACGATTTTTACTGTGACAGCATTCCGGATGAGTGCCGGAAGGCCGGCGCGCAAAGACCACGTATGGTGATTCCGCTGTCGATCTCAGGTCTTAAAGGAGACTCCAAAGAACAATTGTCCGGCTATTTGTGCATGTGCGGATTGGCTCAAAGCAGCATTGTCAACAGGGAGTTGACTTCCTATAAAGCGAAGCTCACACGTGAAATTCTGACATCTCATCTGACCAACGCCAGTCTTTATCATCAGGCAAGGCTCACATCACTGACCGATGCGCTGACAGGCGTCGGTTCAAGGAGACTTCTCGAAGATAAGCTCGAAACCGAATGCGCCCGTTCCAAAAGGTACAAACGTCCGTTCTCCGTTGCAATCTTAGACCTTGACAATTTCAAGACTATTAACGATGTATTTGGTCATGCAACAGGTGACGATGCGCTCAAAAAACTCGCCGAATGTATGAAAAGCCAGAAGAGAATCCCGGATGTACTCGCCCGCTATGGTGGTGACGAGTTTGTATTCCTGATGCCTGAAACCGAAGCAAACGATGCTCTGACATTCATAGAGAGGATTCGAGCCAAAGTCCAGCAAATAGAGGTTCAGGAAAATGTCTCGATGACGATTAGTTGCGGGATTGCGCAAAGCATGCCCGATTTCAGCGACTCTTCCAGCGACGTGATTCGTAGGGCGGACCTGGCTCTGTACGAAGCCAAGAGTGCCGGCCGAAACTGTGTCAAGCTCTGGAATAAAAAAATGTCAAAGGTTCTCAAGGCGGGCGACATTGAGTTTGAAAGGATTAAGAATCTCAAAAGACGTGTTGCCGGCCTGTCGGTACAGGCCGAAAAGATGTTTATTCAAAGCATCTGGGGTTTGGTCCAGGCCCTTGAGGCTAAAGATCCTTATGCGAAGAAACATTCCGAATGCGTGATGCATTATGCCGTCGGTATTGCCGAGATGATGAAAATATCTCCCAAACGGTTAGAGGTTCTTCGCCGTGCTGCGATGATTCACGACATCGGAAATATCGGGATTCCGGATGCAATTCTATCCAAACCTGGCAGATTGACGCCCCGTGAGCGCAAGATCATCGAGCAACATCCGCTCATCGCGGTTCGCATCCTTGACAAGATGAGCTTTCTGAAACAAGAGGTTGTCATTATTCGATCCCATCATGAGAAATGGAACGGCCAGGGATATCCGGATGGTCTTTTGAGTACTTCCATACCTATTGGTGCTCGTATTTTGGCTGTAGCCGATACGTTTGATGCACTTATTTCAGATAGGTCGTATCATAATTCGCGGTCCATTGCCGAAGCGATCGAGATATTGACCGATTCATCCGGATACGATTTCGATACCGAGGTTGTTAATGCATTGGCCATGTGGGTCCGGAATGTTCATAAGCAGCTCGGCAACGTGGATCAACTCACTCCGGAGGATTTGTTGGTCTCGCAAACGCACCTCGACTATGGATCTACTGCTGAGCTTGTTGCTGATACTTGCGCAGTTGAAGTTTGATATTTTCGATACGAACCTTAAAAGGCGGGTGCGAGGAAAAATAAACGCCGAGATCAAATTGGCTCCGGGACGATTTCAGTTTGGCTAATCGCGAGAATAATTGCACACAAGCGCCAGGTTCATACCCTGCCGCGGCGACCAGATGCACTCCGAGCCGGTCCGCTTCGGATTCCAGATCCTTTGAATAAGCGCTCTCAAGGAATTGCACTCCGACCTTGCGCAGCCAGCCGGAAAGGATCCCGCGAATCGGTGCTGCCCTGGATGCTACGGCAATTGCCGAATTGCTGACGATACGGTTCATCGCGTGTCCCCGGATGACGTGAGCCATCTCGTGACCGAGGATGCATGCGATCTCGTTCTTATCGTACCGGCACAATTCAACCAGCGATTGGGTCACAAAGATGAACCCCCCCGGCAGAGCAAAGGCATTTGGCTCGGAGCCTTTTACGGTTTCAAAACTGAATCTACGAGACTTGTTGGCGACACGGTCAGCCAGGTGATTGCCTATTTCGTTCAACATTTGGTCGGTCTGTGGTTCCTGCTCCCTCCCCAATTGCTGTCTGATTTCACGTGCCAGGTCCTGGCCGACCTCATATTCGACTTTGATGGCATCGGCTTCACTGCCGGTTACCGATTGCCACATCCACTTGGCCTTGCGAACTTTCGGCCCGACCTTTCGGCCCAGATTGTATAATAGCCCGCTCAATTTATGTCATCTCCTTAACGAGCCCGAAGGCAAGATTAATGAGAGTGTTGGGGCTCGAACCCAAGACCTACGGCTTAAAAGGCCGTTGCTCTACCAACTGAGCTACACTCCCAGTACTTTAAACACAAGAGTTTACATCATTTGGAATCACCCGTCAATTAAATTTGTGCTGTAAAACATCTCCAAATTGTCAAAACGCAATATATTATCCAATGGATGGCAGGGAATTAATGTAGGGCTACCGCATCTAATTTTTTTATGACTCAAGAGATCGCCGGCGGCGGCAC
>CBDVBU010000205.1:0-6853 GCA_965372295.1 uncultured Phycisphaerae bacterium | reverse complement strand
TGAAATATCGCAATTCAGGTTTCCTACCGACATTCGCTTTGGCGTTGGCGCCCGTTCGGTATTAGCTGAATTCGCTCGAAGGCACAAGGTGCTCCGGCCTTTGCTGGTTACGGATTCGGGATTGCCGAAGACTAAGGCATTTCGTCTAATTGCAGACGAGATGGACCGCCTCTGGCCTGGAGCGTATGTGCAGTTTACAGATGTTCACCCTAATCCCACAGACCAGGACGTCGAGAATGCATGGGAGTCCTATGTTCAGGACGACTGCGATGGCGTGGTAGGATTGGGAGGCGGCAGTGCCCTTGACGCAGCTAAGGCTTTGCGGCTTAAGGTCGCTATACCAAACATGGCTTTAATGGATATGCCGCTTAATGAACTACCGCCGATGCTGACGCCCATGTGCGCGATCCCAACTACGGCAGGAACCGGCAGCGAAGTGGGGCGAAGTAGTGTTATCACAATACGGCAGATGGGACGTAAGATGGTTTTAGGCGCCCCGCCGCTCATGGCGGAGATGGCGATCCTGGATCCCGAACTGACCGTTGGATTGCCGCCTAACTTGACCGCCTGGACAGGTATGGATGCAATGACCCACGCTGTTGAAGCGTTCGTATGTCCGGTCTTTCACCCAATGTGCGATGCTATCGCCCTTGAAGCCATCCGTTTGGTGCGGCTGTACCTGCCGCGGGCTTATTCCGATGGAGAGGACTTAGAAGCACGCGGAATGATGCTGGTTGCCGCCGCGATGGGTGCGGTGTCGTTCCAGAAAGACTTGGGTGCGGCGCATTCTCTTTCGCACCCATTGTCAAGCGAATTCGGCATTCAGCATGGTCTTGCAAATGCAGTTGCTCTGCCAGCCGTCGTACGCTTCAATGGGGCACAGGACAGCGCTCAATATGCAAGGGTTGCGGGAGCCTTAGGCTGCTCGGAATCCCCGGATGATCCTGCGTCGTGGGTGGTTGATTTCATAGACGAATTCAATCGCTCCATTGGCATTACTCAGCGTTTGCGGGATCTGAAAGTTCCGCGTGAGAAATTGCCCGAACTGGCGGCAAAGGCTATAGAAGACGGATGCCACTTGTCTAATCCACGACAATGCACAGAGACGGATATGTTACAGCTTTATGAGGAGATATGGTAATGGCGACGATATCTAATTGTATGCTCATCAACGGCCAGTTGCGTTCAAAGGCTTCCGGAGGCTCTTTAGAGCTGATCGAGCCGGCAACGGAGCAGATATGGAATGAAGTGCCGGCGGCAGGTAAGCGAGAAATCGACGAGGCACTTGAGGCGGCGGCGAAGGCGTTCCGCAAATCGCGTTGGTCCTCGGCGAATCCGGGGTGCAGGACCGAGGCTCTTTATCGTATTGCAGGGTTGATCCGCGAACATGCCGAGCAATTGGCGAAACTGGAAGCGCGTAACGTGGGCAAGCCGATCGGCGACGCGCGTTGGGAGATTAACGCCGGGGCGCGTTGCTTTGAATACTACGCGGGGTGTATCAGCCAATTCGGTGGCCGGACCATTCCCGTCGCGAGCGATGGATTTGACTATACGCTGCGTGTTCCGGTGGGAGTAGTCGCGGCCATTGTCCCATGGAATTTTCCGTTTCTGATGGCGTGCTGGAAAGTTGCGCCGGCGCTCGCTACGGGCAATGCAGTCCTGTTGAAACCCGCAAGCTTAACGCCCCTGACGGCATTGGGATTGGGACAACTGGCGATGGAGGCGGGCGTTCCGGAAGGGATTTTGCAGGTTGTGCCGGGCCGGGGGGGCGAGATTGGCGATTACCTTGTCAGCCACCGCCTTGTCAACAAAATTACTTTAACGGGAGAAACCGGTACGGGTGCCCATATCGTCAAGCTCGCCGCCGATGATATTAAACGAGTTTCCCTGGAACTGGGCGGTAAGAATCCGAATATTATCTTTGCCGATGCCGATGTGGATGCGGCGGCCAGGGCGGCACCAATGGCGGTTTTTGCCAATACCGGACAAGACTGTTGTGCGCGCAGTCGTGTATTGGTGGAGAAGTCAGCTTATAAGAAGTTCCTCGATACGTTCGTGGAAGCAACAGAAGCGATAGTGGTAGGCAATCCACTGGATGACTCGACCCAGATCGGCCCGATGGTATCCGCCAAGCAAAGAGAAAGCGTCGAAGAGTACATCGAGGTTGCACGTCAAGAAGGTGGGCGTATCCTCTGCGGCGGCAATCGTCCCAAGGAGCCGGGCTACTATCTTGCCCCTACCGTCATCGATGGACTTAGCTCATCTGCTCGCGTCTGCCAGGAGGAGATTTTTGGACCGGTGGCCTGTGTGATCCCGTTTGAGAATGAACAAGAGGCTATCGATCTTGCCAATGATACAAAGTACGGACTAAGCGGCTCTTTGTGGACGAAAGACCTCGAACGTGCATTGCGTGTGGCGCGAGAGGTCCGAACCGGCGTGATGAGCGTCAACACGAACAGCAGTGTATATGTGGAGGCACCATTCGGCGGCTTCAAACGAAGCGGCTTTGGACGTGATCTCGGGACCGAAGCAATGCAGCTCTACACCGAGATCAAGAATGTTTTCATAGCCGTGAAAGATGGAGATTAAACGTAACCGGCGGTGGGTAGAACCAGTTTGTTGAGCCAATTGACGAATTCGCACTGTCGAATCGAGTCGGAGAGTACATCATCGTCAATTGCCAGTTGCCAGCGCAGGTCTTTTCGGTCTGGTTCTTTGGCAAGCGCCTCCATACGATCCACAATATCCATCAGGTCCTGGTGGCCGCGAAAGAACCCGGCGGCGATTAGTTTCTTCTCACGGGCAACGATGAGCCTTGCTATCTCGTGAAGGTCGTACTCGCAATGATACTGCGTGGCCCAGAAAGTTCCTTTTTTGTGAGTAACCGCAAGCGCCTGAACGCTGGCGAAGCTGTTGCCGGCCAGCAAAGTGCCGCCCGGTGGCATTTTGGTGACCATATCATCGTGGCTTACAAAGCCTTCGAATACACGAGGCTTACCCTCAAACATCGGGTGATTATGCGCCTCAGAGGTAAGAAATATCTTCCGGCCGAATCCCATCTCCCGCCCTTTGGGATTGGGCTCGACTTTTCCGCCGGCAGCCACGGCGGCAATCTGGATTCCCCAGCAACTTCCGAAGCTCGGTACTCCCACTTCGTAGGCATCTCGGGCCAGGTCAATTTGGCCTGAAACGCTGGGATTTTCCGTATCGTTAATGGAAAGATTACAGCCGGTCCAGATGATTCCAGCGTATGCGCTGAGGTCTTTAGCCGAGGGCATCTCCACATCGGGATCGGACGGAAGTAGAATATCGTAGGCGGCATTGGGCTGGTGCTGCAGAAGCATGTCGGCATAAAGCTCCCAGGCAAGTTTCATGCCGGCTACCTGAAGGTCGTCACGGCTTTGTTTGGGATATCCGTCAATAATCAGAAATCGTAAGGGGGCTGTCATCTATTGCTCCGGTTGTTATTGTTGGTCTAACTTTTTCAAAATGGCGGGCAAATCCGAAAAGTCGCGGCAGATGGCGTCAGCCTTTGTGTTTTCACTGCCGCGGTCTCTGACCACCGTACACAAAACAGCCTGAGCACCAATAGCATGCGGGCCCTCGATGTCTTTTAATTCACGATCTCCGATATGAACGATTTCACTGGGCTTGAAGCCTAGATCCCCTGCTGCTGCCTCGAATACGGAAGCATCCGGTTTGGCACAACCTATTTCATCGGAGAAAACAAAAGCATCGAAGAACTTCAGAAGATCATAATGTGCCAATAGCCGGCGAAGAACACGGCCCGGACTAAAGATGGCATCGGAAATCACACCCATTCTGTACTTGCCGTGCAGATTTTGCAGGGCTTCGGCTACACCGGGCGCCAAGTCAGGTCGAACTGCCAATTCCATCTCTTCGTGCAGCCGAACCAACTCGTCGAACTCAGCTTCAGGTAAATCACGTTTCAGACCTTTCAGTAGAACTGAGAGCCGCTCTCGAACCGTCCATGTGATGTTCTGACTATACCAAACGTGGTGAAACGCAGCATCTACCGTATTGTAGGCCAGTTCTACCTGCTCGGTGGAAATCGGCTCATGTCGCTCCAGAAATTGATGGACAAGGTTTCGTCGCTCGACCGGCTTGGGTGCGAGTCCCTGGGCCACCCGCTTTGGCTCGTCCGAATCGTCGACAAAAACAGTGTCCCACAAGTCAAATGTGATCGCCCGGATTACTGCTCTACCCATCTAACCTTGTCCTAGATCAAAGAGTATCCTCTGGATTGCCTGTGTACCATCTGGGTGGTATGTCTTCGCCGGTTGTTTCCTTTATCTCCGTTACGTGTCCATCCAACCAAACTGTCATGGAACCGCCGCGATGTCGAAAACACTCTTGAACCGTGTCATGCCACTGATCTCCCGACCAATTGCCGTCGACAAAGCCGCTCCCACCCTCGCTGCTCCGACGCCATTGTGGGATATTGATCCTGTTGCCAGGCCCGATGCAGAACATATCTGAACCGATACTGTCCAGTCTCTGTTCGATGTGGTCCTGATAAGCAATAATCTCGCTATGATGTTTGAGCTCGATATCAATTTTCTTGTCCGCGATGTAGCCGTTAAGGCCATAAGAGCAATACTTGAAGTAAGGCTGAGACTGTATTCCCCAGGGCGCCCCCCATTCCGGCCAATCGTCAACACGTATCTTACCGGGGCAGAAGAAAATCTTCTTATTCCTAGCGTATGGGTAATATGCGATTCCCCAGTAGGCGTAATTATCATTTGGCCCGTATTCCTTTACAATCGTTGGATGTTGCCACGCATTGTCCCAAAGACCATTATTGGGAGAGTTGTGCGTTTTTCCGTCATAGTCATCAACGTACATCCTCATGGCAAGTACGAGCCCTTTGACATGACTCGTGCAGACAGTTTTTTTGGCTTGGTCCTTGGCAGCCCTTAGAGCGGGCATTAAAATCGCCATCAGCACTGCTATCATGGCGATTACGACCAGTAGTTCAATTAATGTGAAGGCTTTTTTCTTTTTCATCCTTTTGCCTCCTGAAAAAGTATTTTGCCCTGTCTATTCCTGTTACTTTCACCCAACTACCCGGCTGAGCTTATTAAATATACAATACCAGAAATCGCTGACTGATTTCAAGCTTTTTTTTGCGGATTCGTCATGGCTCACCGACAGAGTAAAACTCTGAAGCCGCCTGGCTTAAAATCTTTAAGTAATTTCACCACTCTCGGGCCAATATCTCTCGGTAATTATCTTTTTTTCCGTAAAGAAGTTAATAATCTCCCTGCCCTGAGCTTTGATATCTGCAAACTGCGAGTCTTTCATCCCTCCGAAAGGCAGATACGCAACCGGTGCCGGAATGCCGACATTTACGCCGATCATCCCGCACTGTGTTTCGAGTTTGAACTTGCGGGCGTAGTATCCGTTCTGGGTGTAAATCGATGCGCCGTTGCCATACTCAAGGTCGTTAATGATGCCTATTGCTTCGTCAAGCGAGCCGGCCCTCAGGACAACTACCACCGGGCCAAAAATCTCGGTATTGTGAATCTCCATTCCAGGCTTCACATCGGTAAATACGGTCGGTCCTACGAAGTGGCCGTTTTCGCAACCGGGCACTATAATGTCACGCCCATCAAGAGCCAGGGTGGCGCCTTCCTTTATGCCGGCCTCGATCATACCCAGAATGGATTGTTTTGACCTGGCCGAAATAACCGGACCCATGACCATGGATTCATCGGCCACCTTAGGATCTAGTGGATTTGCAACGAGTACGTTTTTGGAAGCTTCAACAAACTTCTCACAGACAGTCTTGTACATGTCATTGCCTACAGCTACTATCGCCGAGGCTGCCATGCAGCGTTGCCCGGCACAACCAAAACAAGAAGTAATCATATTGCGGAGCATATCGTCGACCTTTGCATCAGGCATAGCCACGAGATGGTTTTTGGCTGATCCCATCGCCTGGCAACGCTTGTTGTTTTGGGCGCACTTTTCGGATACGATCCTGCACGTTCGCGTCGATCCAACTAAGGAAACACCCTTCACCGCGGGATTTTCAACAAGGGCTTGCCCGACAACCTTATCTCCATTGACAAGATTGAAGACGCCTTTGGGCAATCCAGCCTGGTCTATAGATTCCGTAATCAACTGCATCGTCAAAGGCACCTGTTCCGAAGCCTTGACCACGTATGTATTTCCCGTGGCAATAGCATAAGGTAAAAACCAGAACGGAACCATAGCCGGGAAATTGAACGGCGCTATCATTGCAAAAACACCGATTGGCAGCCGAATCACTTCGCCGTCAATACCGTAGGAGACGCCGATGAGTTTGTCCCCCTGCTGCAATACGGGCATACCGCAGGCGACTTCGATATTCTCGAAGATCCGCTTCATTTCAGCCCGCGCATCCGGCAAAGACTTTCCCATTTCCTCAGCAAGAGTCCGGGCTATTTTTTCTTCGTTTTCACGAAGCAGCGCATCTAACTTATACAAAGGCTCGACCCGGCGGGCCACCGGAGTCCGGCTCCAGGTCTTAAACGCCCTGGCGGCGGCATCGACAGCTCGATCGGTTTCCGCCGCGGTTGACAGCGGCGCTTTGCCAATGATCTGCCCCGTACTCGGATTCTCAATATCCAGGTGGCCGCTGTTATCAGATTCGATCCACTCGCCGTCAACATAGTTCCTGACTATTCGTAAGGCCATTATTCGCTCCAATATACCAGACAACTCCTAAATCCTTATGGCCTGTCGCCTATCTTTAGCACAGATGCGATCTTGGCAAGCCGTTTCCCGTATGCCCCGTTAATGATTACCAGCAGCTTGCCATCCGGCGGCACCGTCGATGAAACGACCG
>CBDVBU010000204.1:0-6871 GCA_965372295.1 uncultured Phycisphaerae bacterium | reverse complement strand
TATAGACAACCACCTTTCCGCCGGGCATGCACCAGGCATTGACGTTGGGGTCCTCTACCAGGTTAAATTCCCATTCGTAGCCTGCTATGCGGTCTTCAATACAGCTTGTTTTACAATACTGCTCGACGGCTTTTTGGATTCTGCTGCCGATGCGCTTGACCATTTGGGTTTGTTCGGCATTCGTGCTGAGCTTGTTCTGGGAAAGGAATTCCCCGTAGGATTGAAAGCTCATTGAATTCATCGTCGAATCGGGAACAATATTGAATTGTTTTCTGCCGCTGATTTCGACCTCCGTGCAGCCGGATAGCAATAATAAAAGGCCGGATAGAACGAACAGTTTTGTCTGTAAGGTATGTTTCATCGTACTTTACTCTTTCTTGTACAGGTACCGTAATATTTTTCCATAAAAGTAGCGGTATATATTTAAGCAGGCCGGATCACGCTTTTACAAGTGTTTTTTGGTTATTTTTCGTTTATTTCATTCTTGATTTCGTTCAGCAGATTGATTGCCGCGATAGGAGTCAGGTTGTTAACGTCGGTTGAGGCGAGTTTTTCTAATACCGACTTGTGTTTCTCCACGAAGAGGATGTCTTTGTCCGGCTCTTTTGTCTTGTGGCGGGCGAGATGTTCGCCGGTGGCTTCTTTTTGGAAGGTGCTTTCGAGTTCTTCCAGGATTTCTTTTGATCTGTCTAAGATCGTTTTTGGGACACCCGCCAATTTAGCGACGTGGATGCCGTAGCTTTTGTCCGTTCCGCCGGGCAGAATCTTGTGCAGGAAGACGACCTCGTCCATCCATTCGCGCACGGCCACATTGCAATTTTTCACGTTCGCAAATAGTTCGGATAATTCCGTAAGTTCGTGATAGTGTGTGGCGAACAGCGTTCGGCATTTCAGCTTGTTTGCTACATATTCGGTGATTGCCCAGGCTAAAGAAAGACCATCGTAGGTGCTTGTGCCGCGGCCTACTTCGTCGAGAATGACGAGGGATTTATCCGTGGCGTTGTTGATTATGTTTGCCGTCTCGGTCATTTCGACCATGAAGGTCGATTGGCCGCGGACTAATTCATCCGAAGCACCGACGCGAGTGAAAATTCGATCGACCAGGCCGATTTCGGCGTTTTTGGCTGGAATGAAAGAGCCGGTCTGCGCCATCAGGACCAGCAGGGCGACCTGCCGGATGTAAGTGCTTTTGCCGGACATGTTCGGGCCTGTAATCACAAGAATGTCACCTGCCCCGTTGCCGAGCTCGACGTCGTTCGGCACAAATTCCGCACCAAGGGTCTCGGCCACAACCGGATGCCTGCCTTCGTGAATGACCAGTTCACTGCTGCTTGTCATTTTCGGTCGGATGTAATTTCGCCGCTTGGCCAGATATGCAAGAGCCGCCAGGCAATCGCACTGAGCGATGATTTCGGCAAGGGCCTGGAGCCGGCCGACGTACTGGGCCGACTGGCGGCGGATCTGGTCGAAAAGCTGCTGCTCTAATTCGAGCGCTTTTTCCTCGGCGCTCAGAGCCTGGGTTTCATACTCTTTAAGCTCATCGGTGATATAGCGCTCGGCGTTTTTTATCGTTTGCTTGCGGACAAAATCGGCCGGAACCTTATCCGCCGCCGAGTGGTTGATTTCGATATAGTAACCGAAGACTTTGTTATAGCCGATCTTTAGGTTCGCAATGCCGGTTCGTTCGGCTTGTTGCTTCTGGTAATTTCGCAGCCAGCTTTGGCCGTCCCTGTATATCGAGCGCAGCCGGTCGAGCTCTTCGGAAAAGCCCGCTCTGATGACGCCGCCATCGCGAAGGTGTGAGGGCGGTTCCGGCTCGATGGCTGCTTCGAGCAGGTCGGCCAATTCGTCCATGCTGTCGCACTCGCCGCCTAACTGTACGAGCAGGTCGCCGTTGAATTGCTGCAGAATCTCCCGCAGCAGGGGGATTTGCCGAAGTGTTGCCGTCAGGGCGACCAGGTCTCTCGGAGATGCGCGGAAAGTGCTGATGCGGGCGGCGATTCGTTCGGTGTCGGAGATGTTCGTCAGCAGCCCGCGGATGTCGGCTAATTTTGCGTTGGCATCTTTGATTTCTTCGATGGCGTCCTGTCGCAGCTCGATTGCGGCAAGGTCGAAGAGCGGCATGCACAGCCAGTTCCTGAACTTGCGGGCACCCATGCCCGTTATGGTTTCATCGAGGCATTCCAGCAGTGAGCCTTTTCTGCTTTCGGTGCGAATCGTTCGCAGGACCTCCAGGCTCCGTAAAGAAGCCGGGTCGATCTGCAGGAAGTTCCGGCGACTGATTTTCTTCAGGTTACGGATGTGGCCGAGCGTGGTTTTCTGCGTTTCGTTGAGATATTCGATGATGGCGCCGGCAGGGGGGATAAGCCCGTCGTCATCGTCACCAATGCCAAAGCCTTCGAGCGTGGCCGTACCGAAATGCTTGAGCAGCCGCTGCCTCGCCTGGTAGGGATCGAAGTACCAGCCGGGGCGTTCGGTGATTATGGCGCTGGTTAGTTGTGTAACCTCTCTTGTGAGCTTTTTTGTTTCGGCCTCGAATAACTCGCCTCGCCGGTCTGCGAGCAGGCACTCTGCTGGCGAGAGCCGCAGCAGTTCGTCGAGCAGTTTTTCTTCCGGCAGCTCTTGGACGAAAAAATGACCGGTCGAAATATCGACCCAGCTAATAGCCGCCTGCTGTTTAGTCCCCAGACTGACGGCACAGAGAAAATTATCCTCTTTGGCGTCCAGCAGGATATCATCCGTAATCGTGCCGGGCGTGACGATTCGCACGACATCGCGTTTGACGACGCCCTTTGCGGTCTTCGGATCTTCGACCTGCTCGCAGACGGCAACCCGGTAGCCTGCCTGGAGCATTTTTTTCAGATACCCGTCAACTGCGTGGTAGGGCAGGCCGGCCAATGGGATCGGATTGCTGGCTTTGCTTCGGCTGGTCAGTGTCAGGCCGAGGACCTTAGAGCATGTTTTGGCGTCCTCGTAAAAGGTCTCATAGAAATCGCCCATGCGAAAAAACAGTATGCAGTCCGGGTGCATCTGTTTGAACCTGTGAAACTGCTTCATCGCAGGCGTCAGTTTTTCATCTTTGGGGGCCATAACTTCAGATTATACACGAAACTGGCCATTTAACAACTTTGTTATGACTGAGGCTGTTTGCTGTTTGGATTTGGCCTTTTTCGGCCATTTATTTTAGTGGTCATAGCTCACCTTGCGGGCTACATGGCTCTTAAAAGAGAGTTTTTAAGATTTGAAGGAAATTTTAAAGTTTAGAAATATTTTGTACTTGACAGCTAAATAGTAGCTAATTATAATGTATTTAACTGTAATATAATGTAAGGAGACCTAAATATGTCCTATGCTTGTGTTAAGAGATTATCAGAAGAACGTCCAGACTGGATTCCTATTGTTAAAGAATGCCTCGAATGTTCCCAAAAGTATGAGGAATTTGCAGGAAGTTGGGTGTTAAGTGGTCTCGCAGAGAAAAGAAAAGAAAAAGTATGGAAACCGGGACTACGAACTCTTGTAGCTTATGGAATCCTGAAGAAGATCCGCACAACCAGAGGCGGAAGAAGAGCTTATTACATTATGCCTGATCCAGAGGGTACAAAGAAAGCCTTACAAGAGATAGATTTATGAAATGGATAAATCAAGGGCTTCTTCGTATAGGCTTGTGTTAATGCAGGTATTATCGCTATGCCTTTTGTTTTTGGGCTTTGATAATTTCAGCCAGGGACCTTAACGCTTGATTCACAGAGCTTGGCGTTTTAAATACCTTGGCCACGTCAGGATCCAGCAGAACGATATTAGTTCCTGCCTTGTATTTTTTGGCATATTTGCCTCTCACACCTTTACTAAAATCATATTCTTTTCTCATATTTATCTCCGAGAGAGAGAATTTAATTATCCTTGCTCATAATGTCTTTTCTCGTTTCTGCTAGCCTTACGAGCGCTGATGATACGTATGATATCATCACAGTCTGTATGTACAACCACAATGAGCTTATTATTGACAGATGTTCCAATAGTGATAAATCTATCTTCGTTGATTGAATGGGCAGGATCAGGAATAGTAATCGACAAAGTATCACCAAAAATCGTAGATGCTCCCTCGAACGTTATTCCATGCTTCTTATTGTTCGATTGAGCTTTCTTGCTATCCCATTCAAATTGTAGTGCCATTGCTTAGGTCCCTTAATTCCTATAGCATAACATTAAAATATTCCGCAATTTTAGCACATGGGACGGGATCTGCCCACCATTTATTTTTGGTGAGCGCAACCCACGCTACACTTGGCCGCTTAGCAACTCTGTTATGATTGAGGTTGTTTGCTGTTTGGATTTGGCGTTTGTTAGTTTTTTTAGCATGTTTTCCTGTCGGGAAGTGAAGCATACTGTCTCTCGCAGGTCGAAATCTGCAGCTCCGACGGTCTTGAGGATTTTTTCATTGAGGTTTTCGATTCCGGTGACTTCTTTATCGCTTATTTGCACTGCGTTTGAAAAGGCTTGTGGTAATCGGCCGATATCAAATCTGGCTGGTAAGTCGGATTTGTTTAAGACTGTTATAATTTGTTTGCCGGCGATTTTCTCCAAAAGCCGGACGTCAAGTTCCTCCGCGGGCTGGCTATTATCCAGAACGAGCAGGATAATGTCCGCCTGTTCGAGGATTTCGACCGTTTTCTTCTGAGCAGATTCGTCGATATTATCCTGATGGCCCCGGAGCTTTTCATCCAGGCCGGCCGTGTCGATCAGCTTGACGGACAGAGGTCCGATTCGGCATCGGGCGCTGACCCAGTCTCTGGTGGTGCCTTTGATATCGGTGACGATGGCTTTTTGCCGGCCGGCCAGACAGTTGAGAAGTGTGCTTTTGCCGCTGTTCGGCGGGCCTGTCAGAACCACGGTACAGCCGTAGATGATAAGGTTTGCGGCCTGGGATTTTTGCAGTATCTGAATTGCTTCGGCCTTGATTGTATCGAGGGAAATTTCGTCTATGCTTTCGAGCCAGCTCCTGGCTTTTTTCGTCAGGCCGGCATCGATCTGGTTTGCAATGATTTTCGTGCCCTGAAGAGTTCTGGCTTTTGCCTGTACCAGTTTGGCTTCGACCGCGATTGTATTGGCAGGTTCTTGTGCCGTCAGAAGCCTGGACAGCAGTTGTTCCGCGGTCAGCAGGGCGGCCCCGTGGTGCTGAAGCAGTTGCATTATTATCTCGACGATAAGTGGATTTCCGTGACAGTGTATTGCGAATGTATCCGGGCCTTCACAGCCTATTGTTACTTGGTCGACAACCTCGGCGCTGTCACAGATTGTGCCCAGCAGAATCTCGCCGGTCTTGAATTTCAATGGTTTGGTTCCTTCCGGCTTGAATACCTTTTTTATGATTGCCTCGGCTGAATCACCGAAGACTTGAATGGTCGATATAGCACCGGTGCCCTTACCGGTCATTACAGCAGCAAAACAATCCATAAAGTCCTCTGCCTTAATCCGCATTATGAGAAAACATTAATTTCACTTTTTTATGTATGTTCCCCAAAATCTCGGAGAAACTCTTACCTACAAGTACAGCCGGCATATTGATAATCCAACTGCCTGCCGAGCAATAAAGGCAAAGTTGGACAGTCGACCAGAGGCTTTCTGTATAGCCTGTTAACATCTGAATGGCCGTGAATAGTATGGGGAGAAGGCACACTATTAGAAGGATAATCCTCTTTATTTTTGTAATGTTCGATTGAAAGACCGATAGAAGGCCGACGAAGAAACCCGAAACGCCGGACCAAATGACCAATAACGAGAATAAAAACATCCTGTTTGATTGTAAAGACATTGTTCGATATGGTTCGAGTTCTAATTGAACGCTGAAATCTTTCCTGACGGTATGTAGCAGAAAATACGACAAATATGACAAAAGTAGAACCATACAGATCAATAAGATGTCGGTTATTTTTGTAATGCCTCTTTTGTGTTTCTCGAAGAATTTGCCTACTCCTCGAAAGGGCAGGGGGCTTTTTCTTCTGGCAAAGTAAAAAGCGACAATGAGAACGAATGCTATGATCCACCAAAAGTACTGACTATACAGTATTTCTGGAATTATGGTTGAGATCATTAGGTATCTCATGGAGTACTATTCCGTTTGTTCTTCGAGATATTTTTTATAGGATAGGACGATGCCTTTGACGACGAGGTTGGGAACGTAATTGTCTATGAAGTCGCAGTCGCCGGCGATGATTTTGGCTGCCGAGCCGGTGATTACTGTTTGAGGCCATTTGCCGAATTCCTCGGCGTAGCGTCTGATGACTTCCTGCAATGTGCCCACGATGGAATAATACAAGCCGCAATTGATGGCGTCGATCGTATTCTTGCCGTACGGAGCCTTGGGTTTGGTGATTTTGATATTCGGCAATTGTGCGGTATAGTCTCTTAATGCCTTAGCGCTGATCTCGAAGCCGGGGCAAATCACGCCGCCAAGGAAGATGCCGTTCTGGTCAACCATGTCAATAGTTACTGCGGTGCCGAAATCGGCAACGACCACCGCATCTTCGGCGACATCGTAGGCTGCTGCGGCTTCGACTACCCGGTCAGTGCCGACCTTATCCGGCTCATCCACCCAGAGTTGCATCGGCAGAGGGATGTCTTTGCCGATGATATGAATCTCTTCGTCGAAATTGGTCTCTGCTATTTCCCGGACGACATTCGTCCAGGCGGATTTGACGCTGCTAACGACAATTACGCCGTTGCGCTTATCTTCTTTTGAGCTTTGGATAATCGGTATTTTCTGCCAGGCTGATTTCAGGCAATTCGTCAGTTTTGCCCGGGACCCGCCCGGGATGGATTTAACAAACTGCTCCTTGTCCTCAAGGAAAAGCCCGATGTCAATATTCGTATT
>CBDVBU010000203.1:0-6872 GCA_965372295.1 uncultured Phycisphaerae bacterium | reverse complement strand
AAACACGGCCAAGATGGCCGTGCCACATTCGCTTGAGGCTGCCACCCGGCATCAAACTGCTTGTCGATCAAACTTCCTCGGCGCCAAAGGCGTGCACATTGACCCGTTCGGCAACGTTTTTAGCGGCACGTGCAGCGGCATAATTATCGGAAATGTAAATCAGATGTCGCTTGAGGATATATGGAAGCAGTTCGATCCTGCGCAGAACGGGCTAATCAAAACGCTATTCAATTCCGGGCCGTTCGGATTGCTCGATAAAGCTGTAAAATCAGGCTATAAAAGAGAAAAATTCTACGCAAGTAAATGCCACCTTTGCACTAATATCCGGCAGTTTTTCTTCGATAATGGCGTCGAAGACTCGATCATCGGCCCGGCAGAATGTTACTCTGATATACCATCGATTTGATTATGGTAGGGCAATACCGTCAGGCATCCCCTTGGGAGCCTCGCCCTGCCAAACTACTGTTATTTTATCTCTTGACAGATCAAAGTCTCTTTGTATTTTATAAAGGCACGGCAGCGGCATGGAGTTCCGCTGAATGACGAGATGTTCGGGATGTTATGCGGAAAGCATATAAACATCGTTATACTTTAAGATCATCAGAAAGGATATTACAATGGTTGGAAGACTTGATCCTATTAATTTAAGCTAAGTTTGTGCAAAAGAAGCATATGATATAAACAGTTGGTTAAGCAACAAATTGGACATTCTTTCTGATCATATTGATTGCGATCTATCCTTATTAGAAAGGGAAAAGAAGACCGGCACGTTTTCAGCCGATATTCTTGCCGAAGGACCAAATGGAGAAAACGTCGTAATAGAGAATCAGCTTGAAAAAACAGACCACGGCCACTTGGGTCAGCTCATAACTTACTTATCGAATCTGGAAGCTAAAATTGCCATTTGGATAACAAGCGATCCAAGGCCTGAACATACAACGGCTATAAATTGGCTAAATGAGATATCGCCACCTGACACGTCATTCTATTTGGTTAAAGTAATGGCATATAAAATCGGTGCTTCCGAGCCTGCACCACTTTTTAGCACGATAAGCGGACCAAGCCCGGAAGCAAAAGAGAAGGGAGAGCAAAAGCAAGATTTGGCTGAAAGGCACTTGAAGAGAAAAGAGTTCTGGAGGCAACTCCTTGATAGAGCTAAATCAATAACACCACTTCATTCAAACGTATCGCCGAGCAAGGACAACTGGGTTACTGCAGGAGCTGGTAAATCCGGTATGGGTTGGAGTTATTCGATAATCATGAATAAGGGTTCAGTTGAGCTTTTCATTGATAGGGGTCCAGAGAAAAAAGAAGAGACTGACGAATTATATGAGATCATTTTCAAAGATCGAGAGAAAATCGAAAATGATTTCGGGGAGGCCTTGGAATGGGATAAAAAGGAGGGAAGAAGGGTTTGTCGCATTAAATCCCACTGTAATATTGGCGGTTTAAAGGACATTGATTCTTGGGCAGAGATACAGGAGGATATGATTGACAGAATGAAAAGGCTTGAAGTGGTTTTAAAGCCATCTTTAGCAAAAATATAAATTGGAGGAAGTATAACAAATCCATGGGAAGAACTTGGCACCTATTTATGGTGACAGAAACGGGTAACTGTCCCTAGTATTCAGTATTCGCCATATAAACATTGTTAGACCGCAGAGGATTTGTTTCCATGACCAAGTCGCTCGCATCACAAAAACGTGCGCAGTCGGTCGCGGAGGAAGTCGCGAACAGCGTTAGCCACGGTGTAGGCTTCCTGGCGGCAGTCGCTGTCTCCCCGGTTCTTATAGTCTCTGCGGTCCAGCGTGACAGCGCAGCCGGAATTGTGGGCGCGAGCGTCTTCGCGTTCACGATGGTGCTGCTGTATATCACATCCACGCTTTACCACACATTTCCAAGGAACAAGGCCAAACGGGTATTCCAGATTCTTGACCACGGCGCCGTCTTCCTGCTGATCGCGGGCACGTATACGCCGTTCACGCTTGGGGTGCTTCGAGGCACCTGGGGCTGGACTCTGTTCGGACTCGTTTGGGGTATAGCTGTTGTGGGTGTCGTCCTCAAGTCTATCGGGGGCGTAAGGTACAAAAGGCTCTCAACGATTTTGTATCTTGCCATGGGCTGGCTCATTATAATTGCCGTCAAGCCCTTGTGGCTCAATATGCCATCGTGGGGCCTGTTTTGGTTGGCGGCGGGAGGAGTGGCCTACACAGCGGGGGTGGGGTTTTACGCAGCCAAGCGGATTCGGTATGCGCACTTCGTTTGGCACCTGTTCGTTATCGCGGGTACTGCATGTCATTTCATCGCTGTGCTGAGATACGCGGTCTAACCAGGCTAATTAAGCCGGCGCAAAAAGCCTTTGTCATTGATTATACCCGCCTTCGCGGGCACAGGTTTGCTATTGACGATTGACTATTTTATTCTGTGTTTACCCTGTGAGATAGGCAAAACCGTCATCTCACAGGGTGAATCAGCGGTTTATGAAAATAAGTATCCAAAGCACGCACTACGCAATACGCACTACGCACCACGCAACACGAATAAAGGACGCCGTATCACGGAGATTTTTTGAGAATTTTATGGACTTTTTGTATTGTCGTTCGTATAATAGTTAACAAATTGAATATAGAACTTTGACATTTATTATTTACTATTGACTATTTATTATTTCTCTGTGGCCCAAACAACAGTGTTAATCGGTGTAAATCCGTTTCTAACAGAAAGCTATTTGAAAAAACAAAGCCAATTTTAGACAAAAACAAAAGTAAAAAGGCAAAAATGAGAGTAAATCCGTCGGTTTTAATCAGAAAAACAAGGTGATATCAGGGAAAAACGAGAAAATTTGAACTAAAAAATGCAAAACAAAGCCAATTTTATGGAGGTTATTGGAGTTTATTCGTGTTAATTCGTGGCTAATTTGAAAAAACAAAGCCAATTTGCGGTAGGGCGAAAATGGCACAAAGTCTTATATGAAAGGTGATTATGAAGAATTTCATGCTTTTAAGGAGGCGAAAAAACAAAGCCAATATCGAATGTGATAAGGGCTTTTTACTAAGTGATGCAAGAGATTGCCACGGCCTTCCAGGCCTCGCAATGACCTTAGTATCTATGCTCCTTTGTGACTTAGTGACTTTGTGGCTGAGAGCTAATTTGAAAAAACAAAGCCAATTTGCCGGCAGGCCGAAATGGCGCAAACTCTTATTTGGAAGGGAATTATGAAAAAATAGCAACGGGTTGGGCTTGAAAAAACAAAGCCAATTCAAAGCCAATCAAGCTTGTCCCGAGCAGCGTCGAATGGAACCAATTTCAAGGCCGTTCGGAATTCGTGCGGGATACTGACTTCTTAGTATTCAATGGCTACCAGAGTTCGCGGCGTTATCTTAGTGAATGTCAATTTGCCCCCGCTGCGGGAATAGTCAACATTCCCGTCGCCCGGCAGAACCAATGTCTTGCGTGCTCTGACCGGCCTGGAGAATTCGATGCTTGCATCTATGGGCTCATCATTGAAATTTTCGATGATCAGGCAATCATCGCCGATCAAATACAGAGCGACCTTGTTGGGAGCATCGAACTTTATGTCGAACGGCGCCAGCATTTTGTCCCTGATGGGATTGAGCTGCTGCCGCGTCAACTCAAGCAGGCCGCGCGGATTTCCACTGACCTTTAAGATGGTTAAGTTCTCGCTCTTAAGATTGACGCCGTGGAGCCGTTTGGCCAGTCCGTCCGTTATCAGCACGGGCCTGCCGGCAGCCAGCATTCTTTTGAGTTTGCCACGGAAAGCTGTATCCTTCAATGCGTGCACTGGGAAAAATGCCGCTTTGGCCTCGGCGTTAATTTTCGCCTTGGGCACAAGGGGCAATCCCAGCATCCCGACGAAATCGAAAACGTACTGCTCATCGAAAGCGTTGCTGTTCGGCGGTTTGGCTGCGGCAATCCCTTTGATGGGTTTGCCCCGCACAAGTCCGGCAAGTTTGAATAAGCCGGGGATCTCGGTGCGCAACTTCTCAACGTTCGCCGGGCCGGTATTCCTCAGGAGCGAGCCGTAGCAGAACAGCAGCATTTCCCGGGCATCCGCAAGAACGGTCTGCCGCGCCTGCTCGAGGTAGGTATTCTCAGTCGTGCCGTATGGATCGAACCAGCCGCCCCCCGTTTTGGTGCCGCCTATCTCGCCGAGCCAGCGCATAATGTAGTAGGCCTCGTACTGGACTTTTCCGCCCCAGCGCTGATTGTCGAAATCGCGGGTCTCGGTGCCGACCCAGATTTTGTCGTAGTCGGCGGTTTGACGCAAAACCTCATAGCCGCGATTGTGAAAATTGTCGTACCACTGGGGATACTTGATGATTATCTCGACATTCGGATTGACTTTTCTTGCCGGGGCTAAAATCCTATCCCGGCTAACCCGGACCATCAGTTCGCAGCGATAATCGGCCCAGGATTTGTCGCCGCGGGCCTGCTTGCATTCGCTACACTCGCAATCGGTGAAAAGGAAATCGTCGATCATAATTTCATCGAAGAGTGACGCCGTGAACTCGAATATCTCCTGAAGCTGGCTCTGGGTTTCTTTATTGGTGTAACAGGAGATCAGGTTCCAGCCGGTCGAAATCTTGCCGACTTTGGTAGTTGTCACACAGCCCGAGACCTCGAAGCCTTCCGCTTTGAATCTTGCTTTGGCATTTTCCAGGACTTTCCGCTCGGCGGTATAGTTGCTCCTGAAAGTCTCGATAAATATATGCGTCACGCCGGTCTTTTTGCACCATGAGATCGCGTCGCTTATGCCTTGTTCGCCGGCCAAATGGTCGCGCACGTTCTGGGCCGTGAATAGCGTAGAAATCTTCAGGAGTCCCTTGTTTTGATTCGCCAAACCCCATAATGACTGAGCTTGAGAACATGAAGCAATTGATAGAACAAACAATACTGCCGCGAAAAGACATTGAGAATGTTTTGATTTCATTATTTTTTCTCTCCAGCAAGTTTTATTTTCGTGACTTCGACCTTCCTGACGGCCAGCTCCAATTCATCGCCGAGGATCACGATTCGGAAATCCGCGTCGTTGCAGCGATTCATGAAGCGGCACTGCGTCAGTGTAAACTCCGTTGTTTTCCATGTGCCCGTGTCTCCGACAGCAATATCGCCGATTTTTCGAAAAGCTCCTTCGAGCAGACCCTTTGCCGGGTCGGAGCTGTCATATTCGATGTAGAAAGTCGAACATCCCGCGTCGCGGTAGGTGACAGTGACGACAACGGTCTGATCGAACAGACCGTAGGCGAAGGCTCCGTCCACGTCGAAGTAAAGGTATCGGCTATTATCCGAATAAGGATTCGCAGCCGAGACGACCGCCTCGTCATCTGGGAACGTGGCTTTTTTCCAGACACCGTCGCCGCCGCTCGGGCGAATATTCAGGCCCTCTGCCCTGCCCGGCTCCCATTTGACGCCGTCCGCATCGGCGTAGCCCGAGGCAATCTTCAGAACCGTTTTCGCACGCCACATATCTGCGAAAAGTCGTGTCAGCACGATATAGCTTCGGCCGTACTCGCGCGAGTGGGCGATGTCGGTGCCCTCGTGCCATTCGTTCCAGGTTTCCACGTGCACGAGCCACGGGCGGTTTTCGGCACGCAGGGCCAGCAGATTAAGCCACCGGTCGATATACGTTTGTCCATCGCGACGCTCGACGATCAAAGGTTTTCTGCCGGGCACGGCGCTGTGGTCGTATCCGGGGCCAAGAGCGGCGGTTTGCCTGTAAATCAACGGCCCGCTGACCGCGCCGCCCCAGGAATATATCGCATCGGCTTTGCCCGTCCAGCCGGACGATTTGACGAGGAAAGGATCGACGCCGAAGTCGGCCCTGAATCTACGCTTGACGTAGTCGAACTGTGCCGGGTCTTGCGCTTTGGCAAAAGCCGAGGCGTAGAAAAAGATAATCGGCCTGCCATCGACGCGGGCCCACTTGGCAGGCGGGATGAGACTGAAAAAGTCACGAATCGCCGTGTAGAACCATTGCTTGCCGAAGTCCGTCGTCAGATCGACATGGTAGCTTCTGCCGCCTTTGTTGAAGCTGTTCCACTTGAGAATCGAAGTGTCGTAGAAAAGGCCGATGGCCGGGAGTTTATGACCTTCAGCCTGCAGTTGGCTATGGGCCTCCACTAAGGGCGGCAGGCCGGCAAAGCTCCATCCATCGTATTTTCCCGGCACGCCCCAATACACGGGCATGAGAAAATCGATGCCGGCGTCCATCATATCGACGAGCTGCTGCTTATGCCAGCCGGCCTGCTGATAGCTAATCGTCTCCATGTCAGCCGGATGGGTGGTAAGTGCATCTGTCCCGTCACCGTCAACGATATGACTGCCGGTGTCGATATCGTACCAGTAGAAATAGGTCGTCCCGACAATCGGCTGGCCCCACTTGAACGAATCGGCGCGCTTATGATCCGCCTGCCGCAACGGGAAAAACACGCCGGGCGGTTCTTCCGGCAGCACATCGGCCGCGGCGGCCATCGCACAGCACAGATACAAGATTAGCATTAATTGAAAGTTGCTCCTGCCGTTAATCACAACTAATCCTTTCTGAAAGCTTTTATCTTCTTTTTGAAAGCCCGGCAGGCCGCCGCCGGATCGCTCGCATGTGTTATGGCAGAGCAGACGGCAACGCTCTCGGCGCCGGCATCCAGCACGCGTTCAACATTGTCCGGCGTTATCCCGCCAATAGCGACATGACCGACACCCGTATCGGCAAGCACTTCCGTCGCCTGGGTGACATACTCCAAACCAACGGCGTCCGCTCCGGATTTTGTCGCCGTAGCAAAGACAGGCCCCAGGCCGACATAGGTAAGGCCCTCGGCGCAGGCGGCACGCAATTGTTTAAGCGAGTGCGTGCT